>SLAD01000273.1 GCA_007126995.1 Kiritimatiellia bacterium
CCTTGGCCGCCGCAAAGGATGATGACTTTATTGATGGAACCGCCACTATCCGGATCAGTGGGCCCGGCGTGGTGCCGGCGTATGTGACCGCCATTGAGATTGATAACGACGTGGGCCTGCTCGCGTCCGTGTCTTCGCTCCATGTGGACGAAGGGGATACGAACGCGTTCACCTTGGTGCTGAGCCGGGAGCCCACCCACGATGTCACCGTAACGGCGTCGCGCATTTCGGGGTCGGACATTCTTTACGTAGATGGCGCAGATGAGTTCGTGTTCACACCCGCTAAGTGGTCGACTCCGCAAACCGTCTTCATCGCGTCCGGGACGGATGAAGACCACGAGAACGATATCGCCGTATTCCGGTGTGCCTCGCCCGATGTCGTGAATGATGCCGACATTGAGGTGACGCAGATTGACAAGGACCGCACCGTGGTCGCCGAGGGCAAGTTGATGGCGTGGGAATTTACGAATATATCGCCCGCTGCCAATGTGCCGGAGACCAACGCCTATTTTGTCGCAGACGGCTTGCTGGATCTCGATCCCGCCGCCGTGTTGAAGGCCAGTGAAGATGCGCTCACCGTAAGTGTTGCCAACGCCGTAGCCTCGCGCGGGCACAACGTTCCCACCCTCGCGGACGCGCTGGCGAGCGGTCGCTACTATTCGTGGATCGTGGAGTCGGCGGTGGGGCATGATATGACGCTGACATCCGTCACCTTCCGCACCAAGAGCCAGGATGCCATTCAAGCCGTCCTCTTTAGTTCCGTTACTGGATTCGATGATGGCGACGAACTGGCCACCGCGCCTGCAGATTTGCAATTTACGACCGTGGATTTGTCGGGCAATCCGGCGTTCGCGAATCTGGACGAGGCGGTAGAGTTTCGCATTTACGGCTACGGTGCCGGTACGCAGTGGCAATATATGATTATCGGCAATTCCTACTCCCCGTCGAGCGGAGACGATATTCAGGTTTTCGGACAGGTCTTCCAGAACTTGGCCCTTCCCGAGTTAGCCGTCAGCACAACCAGCATCATCGTCCCGGAAGGGGGCACCGAAAGTTTTTTCGTCCGTTTTGAGTCTGAGCCCACCGGCGTATGGACGGTGGCCACCACGCGCGTTGCCGGTGATGCGGATTTTACGGTGGCCAGCGGCGCCAGTCTGGTATTCGACCAATCCAACTGGTCGGATTGGCAGGAAGTCGTGATTGCCAAGGCCAATGATCCTGATTTTATCGAGGATACGGCCACGTTCCGCAGTCTGATCGTCGGTACCGCCAACTATGCCGATATCGTAGTGACGGAAATCGAAAATGATCTCGGCGTGGAACTGTCCGTTGATCAAATGGCCATTCACGAAGGCACGTCATCGAACATCCAAGTGCGTCTGCCGCGTGATCCCGGGGAGCCGATTGAGGTCACGATCACGAAGGAGGCCGGTGACCCGGACCTGACGCTGGTCTCCAGCGCAACACTCAATTTCAATTCCGCGAATTGGTCCGATTGGCAAACGGTGACCTTCGCGGCGGCAGAAGACGACGACGCCGTGGACGGCGCGGCACTCTTCAGTTTCGGTGGCGGCGACCTGATTACCGTTTACCTGCGTGTGACGGAAATCGACAACGACGATCCACCGGAAGGGATGATCGGTCCGCCACGCGCGGATTGGCGCTTGCACGCGCTGGACGCGGACGCCTCCGCGAATGCCGCCGCAATTCACGCCGCGTTAACCAGCGGGACGGACGGCGCGATGTCCACGGGCGGGCAGACGGCCTGGATTTCGGCTCAGATTCCGCCCTTGGCGAACCCGGCCATGCTGACGTTTGAGGCGGACACCTTAATTTCCGGCGCGGCGATTCAATCGTTCGATTCAACCGATGGCGTAGACGGCACGTGGGAGGCGATACCGCTCGAAATTCATCAGCCGAACTCGGGTGCGAACCGGTTGCAAAAACTGGACATCGACTGGGGGCCACCCCGCTGGATTCGATTGGCGATTACCAATAATTCAGCCAGTGCGTTCAACATGGACAGCATCGGATTATACCAGCTTGAACCCGGCGGCTGGAATGATTACTGGGTCATTGTCGGCGCGTCCATTCAGGAATGGTCGGTCCGCAATATGACGTTTAAGGGGCTGGTTCAAACCAACTACAACCATGATCCCGTCATCTTCAATGTTGCGGTCGCCGGATACACCGCCGGTGGAATCAGGAGCAAGCTGGGCAGCGATCTGACGCGGCATCCGTACGCGCGCTATATCGCGTTGGCGGGCGGCGGCAACAATATCACCGCCCATCGCCCGTGGGATGGCGGCGCGACGACGTTGTCGAACGACCTACGCGGCTCGCTGGAAATGATTGTGTCCTCCAACCGTGTACCGATCCTGGCGCGATTATCCTTTCGCATCTACAACACGGAGCCGGTATGTGATCCCGCCAACGTGCCCGGCAGCGAAATCTATGGGTCCGTGCCCTATGTGGAGAACATTTATGACCCGTTGATTGCCGAGTTCTGTCCGCTCTTCATCGATCCGAACACGGGCAAAGGACGCGTGGACGGTTACACCCACTTCTTTGAAAATCAGCATCATTTATCGCACGACGGAGTGCATCCGAACGCGGACGGTCAATACGCCTGGAACGTTCTTTGGGCCGAAGGGGCGGGTGCCGTTGTCTACTCCACCAACTACATAATGCCCATTGCGATTCAAGCCAGTACGAACACCATCACCGTGGAGCAAGGAGAGACGGAGACGTTTCAAGTCCGCCTGGCCGCCGAGCCGGACGGAGTGGTGACGGCAGCTGTGTCGCGAACAAGCGGGAACGAGAATCTAACCGTGCAGTCGGGCGCAGAATTGGTCTTCGACGAGACGGATTGGGATGACTGGCAGACGGTCACCATTGCCGCCGCTGCCGAAAGTGGTCTGGAAAGCGCGGTCTTTACGGTCAGCGGAATGGGACTGATGCCCTCGACCGTTACCGCACAGCTGCCGGCCGCAGCAGGGTTGTTGTACTACGAAGGGTTTGACTACGAACAAGGCATCAATCTGCATGGGGCCAATGGAGGCGAGGGGTGGGGCGGTGCCTGGGATAAGGGGGGCGGCATTGCCGGCGACGTTTTAGCGGAGGGGTTAACCTACTCGGACGGCGACAGGGATCTGGTTGTGGACGGTCGATCCGCCATCAACGCGAACACGTTTACAGCCTATGTCCGTCCGTTGAGCCAAACCTATGCATCGGCCGATGACACGACGTTGTGGGTCAGCTTTTTGGCCTATGGCGTGGGCGATACAACACGGGTGATCGAATTCACGGATGCCGCCGGCGGACAAAATCGATTAAGCATCGGCACCCACGGCAGCGCGACCGCTGAGTGGCAGGCCGGTCTGCAGCGTTATAGCGGTGGCACTAGTACCGGTGTGGACCATTCCACAAACGCCGCCAGCCCTGATCTCATCGTGGCGCGACTGCAGTTGAATCCAGCGGCTGACGATGTGTTTGATGTGTGGGTGAACCCGGCGCTTAGTGAAGCACCTGCGGGCGAAGGAGATGCGAGACGAACAGGGACTTGGTCGTTTGACCGCTTGCGCTTCATCGCGCATGCCGCGAATGCGCTGGGCATTGATGAAATTCGCATTGGCCAGACGTGGAGCGATGTGACGCTATCCACCGGCGGCGATCCCGGCGAGCTGTATAACGATGGCGTGCCGTTTTCCTGGTTGGAACTGCACAACTACGATCCGGAAACCGTGGACGTCAATAGCGTGATGGCGTCGAACCTCGTCAACACGCTCAAGGAAGCGTATGTCGCGGATTTGGATCCTAACGATCCCTCGGCATTCTTTATGATTGCGGACACGCTGGTCTCGCCCGATGGTTTTGTTTTGCAATGGCCGTACATTTCAGGGCGGGTGTACAGTGTCCATTGGACCACGAATCTGGCGGAAACGGATTTCGTGCTGCTACAGAGCAATATCGTGACGGGCGTATATACGGATACCGTTCATGCGGTGACGAAAGATCGTGGCTACTACCGAATTGATGTACAGTTGACTGAGTGAGCGCGCAGAGGTGTGGGCTCCTTGTCGCATAAGCGTAAGGCTCTGTCGCGTAATGGTCTATACAGGCCTATGGTCACGGTGTTCTAATGTCATCAGAATGTAAGTAGAGTGGAGAGTTGCGGATGTGAAAAGGTGTAAACGCTATCTGAGTATCCCATTAATCTGCATCCTGAGTCTGGCCTTTATCGGTTGTGGGGAGAGGCGGCCCGTGAATCTCGGGGAAGCGGATATTACCGCCCTGGGTGCAGGCGTTGGCCGTGAGCTGCGTGAGGATTTGGGACGTGGCGATACGATGTTGGTTTTCGGTATTCCCCAAGCACACGCCAATGCAGAAGCCATGGAGCGGGCGATTGTAAGGGGGTTGGAGCATCAGCTCAAGGAGGTCGGTGCGAGAGTGGAGCGGGTGCGCTATACCGATGAAGAGTATGAGGCCTATATGCGCGGCCGACATGAAACATTGCATGCCGATTTCGCCGCCACGGCAATGAAACGGTATCAAGCCCGATCTCCCAAGGCGATTATGTCGTTGGTCGGATGGCCTGCGCCGGATCAATCATTCCTCCCGCAAGACATCACATTTGTCGGTGTGTCGTGGACGTGGGGAGAAGATCCCGACTCCTGGTTGCCCATGTTCGACCGAGTGTTGGTTGTCAATTCCCTGCACGGACCAATTACGGGACGTCCAAGCCGGCACGCGCTCAGGCGTCCAGAACAGGTCTTGGGCTGGTTTGATGATCGGTTTGAAGTCGTGAGAGGGGGGAGCTAATGACGCGGCGCACAACCGATGCTTTCACGCTGGTAGAACTGCTGGTAGTCATGGCGATTCTCGCAGTGCTCGTTGCGCTGCTTGTGCCGGGCATCCGCTCAATGATGGAGCGGGGGGCGAGAGCCCAAAGTGCAAGCAACATGCGTCAGATTGGTGCGGCGGTCGGTTTCTGGGTGGCGGAGTGGCATCGTTTGCCTCCTTTTCGGATTCAGGATATTGAGTACTCCCGCGAAACGTTAGGGGGGCCAGGCCAGAGCTGGACCGATTACAGTATACTCGGCCAATATCTGGGCAACCCGCGTGATTATAGTTCAGATGGCATTGTTTCCGAGCATTCGGCTCTGTTTACCCCCGGGGATCGCGAGCGTAACCCTTTCAGTTACAACTTGGAACCCGGCTACGCGATCACCAGTTACGGGATGAACACGCAGATCTCAGGCGAATTGACCCCCCAACAAGTCAGCCAAGGCGTGACCTTGCGTAATTTCGGACATCCGATCGCCCGCATTACCCCGACACGAACTATTTTGGCGATCGAGGCGCACTGCAATGCGTGGAATCCCGGTTGGGGTAATCCCCCACCTTGTTATGGCTTGCCAGAACCCATCGGAGGATTCTCTTGGTCGCCAGGTGCGCCTAACAGCATCTCTAGTTGGGCGATGCGATTTCGAAATCAACAGGGTGCCCATGTCCTCTTCGTGGATGGACATGTTGAATTTGTCGCGGGCGATGAATTGAGAGAACGAGTGGCTGACGGTTCGTATCTCCTGCGCCCTCCCAATTGAGAATGAACAGATGTTCGGATGTCCATGCAATATCAGTCCAGCACCTCTGTCGGCGAACCCGCCCGAAATCTATCCATCCACGAACCCATTGATCGCGCCGCGTGGCTCTGGCATCCGTCCGTAGCGGTCGACGAGCCCGCGTTCCTGCGTTTTCGCTGTCCCTTTGAAAGCGATGGGACGCCGCTGCGTTTTCATGTTACGGCGGATCAGCACTTCGTCCTCTTTCTAGACGGTCGACGGATCGCGCGCGGACCGGCCCGGAGCGATGTCCCGCACTGGTTTTACGCATCCGTTGAGTGTGCGTTGTCTGCCGGTCCCCACGTACTCGAGGCCGAGGTGTGGTGGATCGGCGCGCATGCCCCGCTATCCATCATGACCCATCGGGGCGGATTTGCGCTTTACGCAGACGAACCCTATCGGGATGCGATCTCCACAGGGCGCGCGCCATGGCGCGTGGCACGAAGGCGGGGCACATCGTTCAGCAAGCATGAGGTGGAGGCTTATGTTGTGGTTGGCGACCGTTTGCACGTGGATGCCGCCGAATGGCATCGATCCGGCAAGGAATGGACCGATCCGGTGGTGATTCGTTCTCCGGTTATCAGTAATGCATTCGGCGTGGACGGTGTAGGCGGATGGAAATGCTATCTAGACGCGGTGCCTCCCTTGACGGATACGCGCTACGCCGACGGGCGGGTGCGTGCGCTGATTGCGGATGATGAAGCCGGCGTGGCGGTGACGGAGGCGCACGTAGCGGATGGACGCATTCAGAATTGGCAGGCCCTGATAAGCGAAGGACGATCCGTCGAGGTCCCCCCCCGCGCGCGCTGGGCGGTCTTATGGGATCTCGAACAGTACTGCTGCGGCTATTATGCCGTGCGTATGCGAAACGGGGCAGGTAGCCGCATCGCATGCCGCTGGGCGGAAAGCCTGTACGCACCGGGCACGATGGACAAGGGGAATCGTGACGAGGTCGTGGGCAAAGTTTTTCGCGGCTTGGGCGACTCGTACACTACGGATGGGGCACTCCGCGAATGGACGCCCTATTGGGTGGGTGCCGGACGTTATCTCATGTTGGAGATACAGACCGGTGACGAGCCCTTGTCGATTGAAGATTGGCACGTTCAGGAACAGCGCTACCCGCTGGAACTGAGCGCCAAGCTGGACTTGGCCGACCCTGAGTTGCATGGTGTGATTCCGCTGTGCATGCGCGCCTTGCAGTGCAGCAGTCACGATCACCTGATGGATTGCCCGCATTACGAGCAACTCATGTATGTCGGCGATACCCGCTTGGAATTGCTCACCCTTTACGCCGTCACCGACGATTCACGGCTGGCGGAACGATGCTTGACCTTACAGGACTATTCGCGTGCGCCGTTCGGATTCGTTGCCGGACGCTATCCGTCCCGCGAGGATCAATTATTGCCGGCCTTCTCCGCCATTGCGACGTGTTGCCTGCGGGATTATGCCTTGTGGCGTAGTAACGCGGATTTCGTCCGTGCCCGATTGCCGGGCATGCGGGCGAACCTGGACGCCTTTCTGCCCTATCGTGGTGCATCCGGATTGCTGGAAGAGCTGCCCGGCTGGGCATTTATTGACTGGGTCGAGGAGTGGGAGAAGGGATGCGGACCGGGGCATAAAGGGGGATGCTGTGCTTTAACGAATCTGTTCTATCTGCTGGCCCTCCAAGCGGCAGCCGAATTGGAGCATCACTTCGGCGCCAAACGGTTGGCGCAATACTACAAAGAAGCGGCGGACGATCTAGGGAAAGCAATTCATCGCCGGTTTTGGAATCCGGCCAGACGGGCCATGGCGGATGATTTGGAGCAGCAGCATTACTCGCAGCACGGCCAGAGTTTGGCGGTCATCGCCGGATTGGTCCCGGACGCGCAAATGGCGCCGCTGATGAGGGGGACGCTACGCGCATCCGATTTTGCGCCCGCATCCATCTACTTCCGGCACTACGTCTTTGAAGCGTTGTTTCAGTCTAAGCTGGGGAAAGAACTACGCGCCGCGTACCAGCTATGGATCGACCTGAAAGAGCGCGGACTTTTCACGACCATCGAGCAAGACGAGCCGACCCGTTCAGATTGTCATGGCTGGGGAGCACATGCGTTGTATCATTTGGTCGCCAGTCTGGCAGGTGTGCGCCCTGACGGTCCCGGGTTTGAGGGGATTCGGATTGCGCCCGTCCCGAACGGACTGCACCGGATTGATCTGGATATACCGCATCCCCGCGGACGCGTGCGATTCGATGCAACGCGGGACAACGGCGTGTGGCACGGACGCGTTACGGTGCCGGCCGGCTGCCGGGTCGTGATGGCTTCGGACGTGCGCCTTGTGATAAGGGAAGAGGAGCTGTGAGACTTGGGAACACGGGCATTCTTACCCATGGAATTGCGAGAACAGGAATGCCCTTGCTCCGGATAATGGGAACATGGGCATTCTTGCCCGTGTGATTGCAAGGACAGGAATGCCTTGTTCCAGAAAACTGGGAACACGGACATTCTTGTCCGTGATAATGCAAGGACAGGAATGTCCTTGCTCCGGATAATGGGAACATGGGCATTCTTGCCCATGGAATTGCGAGAACAGGAATGCCCTATTCCAGAAAACTGGGAACACGGACATTCTTGTCCGTGAAGGAAAGAGACTGAACTGAGCACATGAAGACAGATGATGAAAACCTTTTTCTGAATCCGTTCATAGAGATTCGTCGGCATGGCCGGGATTTGCCTCACTGGCAACAGAAAGGCGTGTATTGCTTTGTCACTTGGCGTCTCGCCGATGCACTGTCTCAGTCACAACTAAATCAGTGGCAGGACGAAAAACAGGCCTGGCTACGGCTACACCCCGAACCTTGGGACGAGGCGACGGAGCACGCTTATCATCAGCGATTCACACAACAAATGGAAGATTGGCTGGACGCCGGTGCGGGTAGTTGCTTATTCCGAGATTCGATCTATGCCGGAATCGTGGCGGATGCATTGCATCATTTCGACGGTGAGCGTTATGCGCTCGATAGCTTTGTGGTCATGCCGAACCATGTGCATGCGCTGTTTAGTTTATACAAAGAGATGTTGTTGGAAGACGTGATGAAATCGTGGAAGGGATGGACTGCGCGAGAGATCAATCGTCTCCAAAATCGATCCGGCACCGTATGGAGCGCCAACTATCGTGATCGATTGATTCGCAATGCGGAGCACATGATGCGTTGCCGGGATTACATTCGCAAGAACCCGCAAAAGGCGAAGTTGCGAGAAGGCGAGTACGTGCTTTACATCAAGGAAGATGGGGCGAAGACGCAGCGAACGGAATGAGCATTGGGGTGGAGACGGTTTGGGAACACGGGCATTCTTACCCGTGGAAATGCCAAGGACAGGAATGTCCTTGCTCCGGATAATGGGAACATGGGCATTCTTGCCCATGGAATTGCGAGAACAGGAATGCCCTATTCCAGAAAACTGGGAACACGGACATTCTTGTCCGTGTGAACTAGGGAAGAAAATGTATGAACTATGGATATTTTGATAGCAACGCCCGTGAATACGTCATCACGCGCCCGGATACGCCGCGCCCGTGGTCGAATTATCTCGGGTCTCGACGATATGGCGGGATCATCACCAACAATGCCGGCGGGTATTCCTTCACGCGCTCGCCGGCCTCGGGTCGCATTCTGCGTCATCGCTACAACAGCATCCCGCAAGACATGCCTGGCCGCGTATTCTATCTGCGGGATCGCGATACCGGTGATCATTGGAGTGCCGCTTGGCAACCGGTCGGCAAGCCGCTCGATCAATACGAAACAGAGACTCGGTTCGGTCCAGGCTATGCCGTGATATCGAGCCGCTACGATGCGATCGAATCGGAAGCCACTTATTTTGTCCCGCTGGATGCGGACTATGAAATCTGGCACTTGAAAGTAAAGAACACTGGAGCTGCACCGCGCGCCTTGTCCATCTTCTCCTTTTGCGAATTCACCACCGAATGGAATTTAGGCAACGACCTGCTGAACCTGCAATATACCCAATACATTGCCCGAGCCGAATGGGATGGTGCCTTCATCCAGGCATCGTCCTGTGCGCATCTGCCGGAGGATCCGGACAACTTCGCCAACCGCGATCAGGCCCGTTATTGGTGGATGACGCAAACGGGCGGCAAGGTGATCGGTTTTGACGGTGATCGGGATGTCTTCATCGGTCCCTATGGCGATTTCCGCGCGCCCGACGCCGTGCTCGGCGGCGCGTGCCGGAATGTTGCGGGCTCGTCTGACAACATTTGTGGCGCGATCCAGAGCGATTGCGAATTGGCGCCCGGCGAGGAAACGGAATTTGTCGTGCTGCTGGGCATAGGTAAAGCGGACCGTGAAGGCGCGGCGGCGAGGGGTACCGTCCCGGCCGGCGCAGCGGTAGCCGAGGCGCTGACAGCCCTCAAAAGATATTGGCACAACGATCTCGACGCATTTCAGTGCGAGACCCCTGATCCCGCTTTTGATCATATGGTGAACGTGTGGGGCGCGTGGAACGCGTTGATGACCTTTGAGTGGTCGCGTTCCTGTTCGCTCGTGTACACCGGCGAGAGCCGCGACGGGTTCGGCTATCGCGATACGGTACAGGACTGTCTCGGCGTGACCAATATGATGCCGGATGCCGTGCGGGAAAGGCTGCTCTTGATGTTGTCCGCCCAGGACAGCAGCGGTGGCGCACAGCCGGAAGTGCGGGCATGGTCGCACCAGCCAGGGCACATGAAGCCGACACCTGCACATGAATACCGCAGCGACGATTGCTTATGGTTTTTCAACGCCATTCCCGCCTATGTCGCCGAATCCGGCGATACAGCCTTCTATGACGAGGAGGTGCCCTATGCCGATGCGGGTGTCGCGACGGTCATGGGCCATTTGCGGCGCGCGTTGGAATTCAATTTGGAGCGCACGGGCGCGAACGGCTTACCCTGCGGACTGTTGGCCGATTGGAACGATTGCTTAAAGCTCGAATATCACGGAGAGAGTATCTTCGTGGCCTTCCAGGTCCGCTTGGGGTTGGAGGTGTACGCTCGATTAACTCGTCAACGGGGCGAGCTGGGGGAGGCCGAATGGGCTGAGAGGGAGCAAAAGGCGTTGGATGAAAAGATTCAGCGTGTCTGCTGGGACGGCGAATGGTTTCGCTGGGCGATTGCCGAGGACGGCACGGTGTTCGGCACAAAGGATTATCCGGAGGGGCAGGTCTACCTCAATACACAAGTGTGGGCGGTCTTGAGCGGCGCGGCCACGGAAGCACAGCGAGACAAAGCCTTGGATGCCGTCAGATCGCGTCTGGCCACCGAGTGGGGCGTTGCGTTGTGCGCGCCGCCGTTTGAAAAGACGCCGGTGGAAGTCATGCGGGCCGTGTTATTCAATCCCGGGAACAAGGAAAACGGGGGCATCTTTTCCCACACGCAAAGCTGGGCGGTGCTGGCGGAAATCGCGCGGGGCGATGGCGATCAGGCGTGGGCCTACTATTGCTCCTTTATGCCGGCGGCACAGAATGATCAGGCGGACGTTCGCGAAATCGAGCCGTTTGTTCATTGTCAGAGCACGCATTCGACCTTCTCGCCCAAATGCGGGAAGTCGCGTGTACCGTGGCTGTCCGGGACAGCATCCTGGTCGCACTACACCGCCACGAATTTTATACTGGGGATTCAGCCGGAAGCGGACGGACTACGGATCGATCCATGTATCCCGAGCGCTTGGGACGGATTTAAGGTCACGCGCAGGCTGAGGGGGAAGACTATTCACATCGAGGTCCGTAATCCAAGCCATTGTTGTTCAGGCGTGGAAAGCTTGAAAGTGAATGGGCAGGCGATAGAGGGCAACGTGGTACCCGAGTCCTTGCTTCAGGACGGCGTAACCATCATCGCCCCGATGTTGACAGGCGAATAGGATAAGGGCCATCCGGAAGGGGTCGACCAGAATCGCGACCGCGACCGCCAGTCAAAGAATGAGCAGCCAATTCCCGATGTAAAATAGGTCTTGCCGTCAGGCCGGTTCCTCGGTTATTGTTCGTTCAATAAAGTTCGGGAGATTACTTTATGGAAAAGCGAATCCAAATCATAGTGGCGCTGTTGGCGTGCGGCATATCGATTTCCGCGGAGGCGGCGGTGTTGGTCACGAATCCGGGGGGATTGAGCAATCCCATCAACACATTGAATGTTTCCATTTCCGAGGAGGTCGGGAACATGTCCTTGGCGACGATGAACGGTCCGCATGGACCGAATATCATCCGTCAGACACTTACACTCGATACCACCGACGGATATCCCACCACGGCTGGGGGGGCGGCTCCACTGAATACCGCCAACAATAATTCGGTGGTTACCCCGCGCAGAACCATTACATTTCAGAACACCGGTTCTTCCTTCTTCCATCTGGCCAGTGGCGGAAACCATCAGTCGAGCGGGGACCAGGCGTTGATCGCCGAAGGCGCTGCTCACATAACGACAGTATCATTTGATGAGCCGGTTCTCTTTGTCGGTTTTACTGCCAATCGAGTCTTTGAAGAGCTGACGGTGCGGGTCTTTTCGGATGCGGGGCAGATTGGCGGCGACTTCACGATCGCGCCTAACGGTGCCAGTGGCCATAGTTTTTTTGGGTACCAAAGTTCTGCCGAGAATATCATGTACTTTGAGGTCCAGAAAGTATCTGGGGGAAATCAGTACGGACTGGACGACATCACTTTCGGCGTAGTGATCCCGGAACCGTCGACCGCGTTGCTCTTGTTGGTTGGGGCTTTTGTTCTGCGCGCGATACGGCTAAGATAGCCGCAATGGTTACCTTGTCCGATATTGCGAAGGAAGTGGGCGTGGCACCCCAGGTCGTCAGCCGTGTGCTGAATGGGGGGAAGGGAACGGCGAGTGCGCGGGCGCAGGTACGGGATCAGATTCGCGAGGTGGCGGCCCGGCGCGGGTACCGGCCCTTTGCTGCAGGACAGATTTTGCGGGCGCGCGCCTTTCACAGTGTCGGGGTGCTGATTGGTCACGCGCAGGACTTTCTGATTTCGCAGGACGCGTTGGCGGGTTTGGCATCGGGGTTGTCGCGACACAATTACACCGCCACGCTGCATTACGTCGAGGCGACCACCGATGCTGAATTACTGGATAGTCGCCTGCTGTCCTCCCGGTTGACCGATGCCATCATCATGCCCTACGTGCGTCCGCCCAGCCGCGTGCTGTTGCGGGCGCTGCGTGCCTTGCCGGTGCCCGTCATATGGATGAACCGCCAAGCCCGCACCGATGCGTTGGCGATGGACGAGCTGGGAGCAGGGAAGATGTTGGCCCGCCATTTGTGCGAGCAAGGCTATCGAAACATCACGTTTGTGGATTATTCCAGTGGCGGGCGGGATCAGCATACACGCGAACGGATGAAAGGCGTGTCAGCCGCCGTGCGGGATAGGGGATTGAACGTCACCTTTGTGACCGAACAAATTGCCCGACCAGATCGCGCGACTGCAGCGCGCGCGCTCCTGCGCCCTTCATTGCGGCGTGGGGCGGTGATCGTTAATTCGCTGTCTGCGGCCCAGGTGATCCTGCAGGTGGCTCAAAGTCTCAATTGGCGTATTCCGGAGGATTTAGCTATCGCGTCGTTCGATGATGGCAGGCATCATTCCGCCAGTGTGCCCGCGATCACCTGCGCCATCCGTCCTGAGTTTCAGTTTGGCGAGATTGCGGCGGAACTGATTCTGAAGCGGTTGCAGGATCCCGCCCGTCCGCAACCATCGCGACGCCTGTCCTTTAACCTAGTGGTCGGTGGATCCACGAAGCGATAAGGTTCCGGATGTCGACGGCGTCAGATCCCCAATTGCAGCGCCTCAGCGGGCTGATGGAGATCGGCGCACACCCGAATGACGCCTCCCTTCACGTTGCCATTGGCTCTTTACAGGCTGTCGGCTTCGCGGATGCCTACTTAGGCGACATATTCCTTGAGGTAGCGCCTCGACATCAGGTCGATCCGCACCGGCTGGTATTTGACGAGGGTGACAGCGTGCTCCAATTCCGTCCGGCAGAGGTTTATGACATGGTGCGTGCTGCGCTGAGCGCAGCCGGGTTGAGTGCCGAGTCGGCGCATTACAATCAGATACTGCCCCCGCCCGGAAGCTATCCTTGCGCGTGGCTTTGGGACTATCACACCCGCATGGTGGACGTAGCGGCGCGGCTGGGGTTGCAACGGGTCACCACGCATCCCGGCTGGATGTTTGGCAGCGCCATGGATGCGCATATCGGGGCCGCCGCCAAAGCCTACCGCGACGGACGCAGCTCCCAGACCGACTTGAATCGAACGGCCTTCGCCTGTTACGGGGGCGATGCGGTGGTATGGCGCGACAGCGTGGAGATCTACCGGCGGCTATGCGATCGGGCCGGGGAAGCCGGGCTGAACGTGACGATCGAAACGGCGGTCTCTGAATGGTACGAGCTGACGCTTCACGCCGAGCGTCTCCATGCATTCTGCGACGCCGTGGGCGCGCCCAATCTGGGGATATGCGTCGATTCCGGACACTGCCACCTGAACGGGGTGGATGTGGCCACCATGATCCGCGCGTGCGGCGAGCGGATGTGGGAGACCCATTTTCACGACAATTACGGCGAGCGCGACGAGCATAATCCGGTGGGCGACGGCACCATCGACTGGCCATCCGTGATCCAGGCCCTCCGCGGCATCTCCTACAAGAGTGTGATCACCTTCGAGCAATGCGATCACGAAATTAATAGCACACGATGGCGAGCATGGGTGGACGAGTAACCCCGGTCGCCGCTCACGATAATTCGGCGTGAATTATTAACTTGCCAACAGGGTGCAGACCGTTTTATTGTTCGTTAAATAAAAGGGCGTGGGGCTCTCAAGTAAAAGGAGTGACTGTCATGAAAATATATACGTTGGTCATCTTTGTTGTCATGGGGATTCTGTCTGCGCCGGTTGATGGAAACATCATCGTAAATAATCCTGATGGCTTGGATACTCCGATTAATTCGAATGCAAAATCGATGGAAGAGTCCGTTGGCAATGTAGGTATCGCTGGCTTCAATGCCTTGCCTGAGCGTTATGCCATCACCTTTGAGGTGGATGATGGTTATACGGCAGGCCAACGATTCGATCGCGTAGAACTTCTGGAAGCGGATAGTGGTATAGATCTTCGTGTCAATTTTGATGCGGGCGTGTCCGCTTATCGTATAATTTCCGATTTTTTCCCG
>SLAD01000119.1 GCA_007126995.1 Kiritimatiellia bacterium
CAAGCGGCTCGGCGAGACGCCTCGCCCTACCGCGGCGTCATGGGATAGGTGAGGCGCTCCCCGCATACGAATAATGCACCATGCTTTGAGGCAGCCTCTTTGTATTGCCCGGAGAATGGGCCGAAAAGATTCAGCAACTGGAATCAGTCGACCGTTTGGATTCTGATTAAATCAGCGTGCGACGCGAGCCGAGCCGCCCCGCATCAATTTCTCCACGTCTGCACGCGATACCATCGATGTGTCGCCCGGCGTCGTCATGGCCAGAGCGCCGTGCGCTGCGCCGTATTCAACCGCCTGCTGCGGATCGCCCGTGGTGATCAGTCCGTAGATCAGCCCGGAGGCGAAACTGTCGCCGCCGCCGACCCGATCCAGTATTTCGAGATCCGGTCGCGCGGTCGCTTCGTGGAACTGGCCCTCCGCCCAAAGGACCGCGCTCCAGTCATTCACCGTCGCGGTCTTTACTTGTCGCAGTGTGGTGGCCGCGACTTTGAAATTCGGATACGCCTCCACCGCGCGACCGATCATCGCCTTGAATTTGTCAACATCAAGCGCGCTAAAGGAGTCGTCCACACCTTCGACTTCGAAGCCGAGACACGCGATGAAATCCTCTTCGTTGCCGATCATCACATCCACCAACGGTGCGAGTCGGCGATTGACTTCTCGCGCCTTTTCCTGTCCGCCGATTGCCTTCCAGAGCGAGGGGCGATAGTTGAGGTCATACGAAACGATCACGCCGTGTTGGCGGGCGACGGTCATCGCTTCTTCCAGCACATCGGGTGTGGTCTCCGATAACGCGGCGAAAATCCCGCCGGAATGAAACCAGCGTGCGCCGTCCTGGCCGAATAGCCGCTCCCAATCCACGTCACCACGTTTCAGTTGCGATACCGCGGTGTGTCCGCGGTCGGGCACACCGACGGCGCCACGCACGCCGAACCCGCGTTCAGTGAAGTTCAATCCATTCCGGACGGTACGCCCGACACCGTCGTAGGGCATCCAGCGTACCCAGGAGGTGTCGACGGCGCCCTGATGCATGAAGTCTTCAATCAGGCGACCCACTTCGTTATCGGCTAGCGCGGTCACAATCGCCGTCCGCATTCCGAAACATTTGCGCAGCCCGCGCGCCACGTTGTATTCGCCGCCGCCTTCCCACGCTTGAAATCGGCGGGCGGTACGGATGCGTCCCTCACCGGGGTCGAGGCGTAACATGACCTCGCCTAGTGATACGAGGTCGTAACGCGTCTTTTCGCCCGGCAATATGGTCAATGTCTTCATGACGGCCCTCAGTCAATAATCATGTGCATGTGGTGAGCCCCGGCTCACTCGGTTCCGAATTTTGGCGGAAAACGGTTCGCGATGCAACACGTATGCCACGCTCAAAGGATTGAGCAATTGTTCGAACAGGATGCCGTTGACGTTGTTGCCGTCAAGCCATGGCGACGGGGCAGATCAACTTGATAGACTTAACCGTTCAACGCGTTCAGGCGGGGATGGTTCGCGTCGCCATTGCGCGGGGGAATAGCCGGTGAACTGTTTGAATTGACGGCTGAAAAAGTAGACATCCGAATAGCCTAGTAGATCGGCTATCACTGCCAGTTTCAATCCGCTTTCCCGGATCAATTGGCCCGCCCGTTCGATGCGTCGCCGGATGATATAGCGGCTGGGCGTTTCGCCCGTGGCTCGCCGGAACCGGCGCGTAAAGTGAACGCGTGATAATCCCGCCTCGCGGGCGAGTGCTTCGACGGTGTAGGGTTGGCCGGGATTGGCACTGATCCGATCCATGATTTCCCAAAGCCGCTGGTCCACGGGATCGGCGGCCGGCAAGCTGACTGATCGCATGATCTGTATCACCAGTGCAAAGACGAGAGCCGCTGCGAGCGGCGTCCCAAACGGCCTTTCCCCTTCGCCTAGACGAACCGTTTGGCGGGCAATAACTTCGAACAGTCCGCTGTCATGAACGGCCACGCCGGCAACGGGCAGGCCGTGCGCACGCGCCAACTGACGTCCCCGCCGCAATGGCCAAAAATGTGCGGCATAGTTGTGAATTGGATCATCAGCGTCATGAGATGCGTCCACCGCAGTGCCGGGTGCAAGCAGGAACGCGACGCCGCTTGTCAGCGCCTGCTGAACGCCGTTGACGCGCATGGTCCCTTTGCCTCGCAAGACATACCATAGGTTGTAGTAGTCGGGTATCGTCGTAGTCCATCGCCATTGCGGCTCGCTGACATAGATGCGGGACGGCGACTCCAGGGCCACCGCATCCAGCGGCAATGGGTTATGGGCGATTTGGGAGGTCATGTGTCAATAATGCAAAATATTGATTCTTGCGTCTATTCCCTTTTTTGCCCTTCTGGCGTTTCATGGGCTTATGAAAAACACCGAAGTACGTTTGGGAATCATCGGGTTGGGCAATATGGGCGCGGCGCATGCGCAGTTTGTGCGTGAAGGTCGGGTGCCCGGCTTGCGCGTGGCGGCGCTGTGCAGCTTATTTGAGGAAGAGTTGGTGCCATTCTCGGATCTGCCCACCTATACCGATTACCGCGAGTTGATCGGCAGTGGCGAGGTGGACGCGGTGCTCATTGCCACGCCGCACCCCGAACACGTACCCATGGGCATAGCCGCCTTGTCCGCCGGTTTGCACACGCTGATTGAGAAGCCGATTTCGGTAAACAAGCGCGAGGGCGAACGCTTGGTCGCTGCGCATCAAGACAAGGACATTGTTTTCGCGGCCATGTTCAACCAACGCACGGATCCGCGATATCAAAAGCTTCAATACCTGATCGCGTCGGGCGAGTTGGGCGCGATTCAGCGCATCTCATGGAACATCACGGATTGGTATCGCACCAATCAGTACTATGCATCGGGCGGCTGGCGCGCGACCTGGTCCGGCGAAGGTGGCGGCGTGCTCTTGAATCAGTGCCCGCACCAGTTGGACCTGTGGCAGTGGCTGTTTGGCATGCCGCAAAAGGTGCGCGCGCTGTGCCAGATTGGTCGCTTTCATGAGATCGAGGTGGAGGACGCCGTCACGGCGGTGCTGGAATACGAATCCGGCACGGTCGGCACCTTTGTGACCACGACGGGAGAGGCTCCGGGCGTCAATCGACTCGAGGTCGCCGGTGAACGGGGCTTAATCGTTATTGATGAGAACGGATTCCGTTTTATTCGCAACGAAGAATCGACGACGGAACACTTGAAGACCTGCAAACAGTCCTTTGGCAAGCCGGACGTGTGGAACGTCTCCATCCCGTTTCAGGGCCAGGGCGAGCAGCACATCGGTATTCTGAAGAATTTTGCCGCTGCCGTCCTGCGTGGAGAGCCGCTCATTGCGCCCGCTGCCGAAGGCCTTCGGTCCATCGAACTGGCCAATGCGATGCTGCTTTCCGGCGCCTTGAACGAAACCATTGAGCTACCGATGGATGGAGACGCTTACGAAGCTTGGTTGGAGGAACGCATCCGAACCTCCACCGGCAAGAAACCCGACGCGCCGTCGCCCTCGCCGACAACAGCGGACGACTTCGCGCAATCGTTTTAAGAAAGGAGTCCTGCAATGACACGTGATGGAATGAACTACCTCCCCGAATCAGCGGTCAAGCGCCAAGTGGTCGAGCCGGGCGAATTTGTGTTTGCCGCCAGTCATTTTGATCACGGCCACATTTACGGCCAGATTCAACACCTGGTGGATGCGGGCGGCGTGCTCAAATATGTGTACGATCCGCAGCCGGAACGCTATGCGAAGGTACTGAAAGAACATCCGGAGGCGCGTCCGGTCGAACACTTTGATGAAATCCTCGACGATCCCGCCATTCACCTGGTCACATCGGCGGGTGTGCCGTGCGAACGATGTGCCACGGGGTTGCGTGTCTTGGATGCCGGCAAAGATTACTGGGTGGACAAGTCGCCGTTCACGACACTCGATCAGCTTGCTGCGGCGCGGCGCAAGACCGCCGAAACCGGCCGCAAATACATGGTGAATTACGGCGAACGGCTGGGCAATGAGGCCTGTTATCATGCCGGCGAACTGACTCGCGACGGTGTGATCGGCCGCGTGCTGCAGGTGCTGAACATGGCACCACATAACCTCGCCAAATCGACCCGGCCGCAATGGTTCTTTGAGAAGGATAAGTACGGCGGGATACTCACGGATATCGGATCGCACCAATTCGAGCAGTTTCTGTATTTCACCAGGGCGACAGAAGCCGAGGTGTTGTTCGCCCGCGTGGAAAACTTCGCGAATCCGGA
>SLAD01000268.1 GCA_007126995.1 Kiritimatiellia bacterium
ACAGCTCACCCAGCTCGATCCCGTTCGACAACGCGACACTGGACACGCCGGGCACGACGGATAGCAATTCCAGCTTCGAATGGGAAGATGGCGATATCTTCACTTCACCCTTTGCCCGCATCGGCGGCAACAACTAAACGCTTTTCCTCAAGCGTTCACCGAGGGGCCCGCAGCCACCCATGGCTGCGGGCCCTTTTGTTTGGCCGTTTCCCCCGTAACACGGTTCTTGATTTGATCTCGGGGATGTCGGAGACTGGCGACAGCATGAATATTCACCCCAAGGGAGCCCAATAATGCGCGCACATTGCACACGCTTACTGCTTGCTACACTACTGTTCACCAGCCCGGCCACCTTCGCCGAACCGACGCTCGATGAATTGATCGACACGATTGGTGAACGAATCGCGGCGGTGTCAGCCATTCATCAAGAGGTCACCATGCTTGTTTCATTTGGCGATGATGCCGATATGGATGGCATGGAGCAACGCAGCTCCATGCGCTTTCAGCGACCGGACCAACTGCTGATTGAGTCGGAGATGGCCACGATTGTGAGTGATGGGCAGGTGTTGTCGGTCGTGTTTACACAATTCGATCATGTGATTCGAAAGGAGTTGGAACACGGCTTGATCGACGTGTTCGAAGACCAGATGGAATTGATGGGTGGGGCGGCGTTGCCGGATGTGATGGCCCTGTTGAGTGATCGCCCCGCCGAAATCCTGCGCGAGGCGGTTGAAGATTTTGAAATCGAAATCCTGGACGACGAAGAGTTCGAGGGGCGTGCAGCCTGGGCGGTGCGGGTGCATGTCGAGGACGACGATGTCGATCTGCCCGAGGGATTGCGGATCTGGGTTGATCAAGAAACCGGCATGTTGATCGGCCTGCGCGCACGCATTGATCTAGGTGATATGGAGGATCATCCCGTGCTCGATACCATGCCGAGCTTCTACGACATCGCCTATACGGTGACGATTGTATCGGTGAACGAGGAGATAGATGCGGAACATTTCGTGTACGACATCAGCGGATTGACCGAGGTGTCCAGCTTCGAGGAATTATTGGAGTCGATCCAGGAGTCCGGCGGAATGGCTGCCCCCGAAACCGTTCCGGTAGGCGAGCCGGCGCCCGATTTTAGCCTGACCCTGATGGACGACACCCCGTTTCAGTTGTCGGAGCAACAAGGGAATGTGGTCCTGATTGATTTTTGGGCGACCTGGTGCCCGCCTTGCGTGGAATCGTTGCCCCACTTGCAAGGGCTTTACGAAGAGTTTGCGGACGAGGAGGTGGTATTCATCGGCATCAGCCTGGACCGCCCCGGCTCGGAAGAGCGGGTCGCCAATATGGTGGAGCGCTTTGGCCTAACCTATCTTATCGGCATTAACGAGGATGGCGACATTGCGCGCGAGTATGGCGCGGTCAGTATCCCGACGCTGATCGTTGTGGACGCTGAAGGGGTGGTCCGCCACACGAAGGTGGGATTTTCACAGGCGGGCATGGAAGAGGTCAAATCGATCCTGGCCGAGTTGACGGGACGCGAGTAACGCACACAGGAGCAGGGAGTCGAGTCACGCATGCTGACGACGTTGCGGGTCAAAAATCTGGCGTTGGTGGAAGACACGCGCGTGTCGTTTGAGTCGGGCCTCAACGTCATCACCGGTGAAACGGGTGCGGGCAAATCGATCCTGATGGGCGCATTGGGCCTCCTGCTCGGCGAGCGCGCCGACAAATCGCTGATCCGGGCCGGTGCGGACCAATGTTCCGCGGAGGCCGTGTTTCTGCTCCCCGACACCAGCTTGCTGGATGCCGTGCTGGACGAGCTGGGTTTGGATCCGATCGAGGACGGGCAGCTCATCATCCGACGCATCATCAAGGCGCAGAGCGGCACGCAGGCGCTCGTAAACGATCAGCCGGTGACTTTGCAGGCCCTCAAACGAATTGGCGACTACCTCGTCGACATGCACGGACCGTACGATCACCAGTCCCTGCTGAGCAATGATGTCCAGCGCGAAATCCTCGACGCTTTCGGGGACCTTACCGAACTGCACAGCCCGTATGCGACCTCCTACCAGGCGCTACGCACATTGGATGGGCGGATCGCTGACGTGGAGGCGGTGGGCGGTAATGTCGGGGAGCAAATCGAAATCCTCTCCTTTAAGGTGAAGGAATTGGAAGAAGCGGATTTGTCGGAAGAGGAAGAGGAGGAAGTCACGCAGGAACACGCGGTCTTCGGCCATGCCCAACGCATCATGGAATTGGCGAATCGTGCCGCGCTAACGTTGACGGAGGATGAAATGTCCGTCACGGACGGCTTGGCGAGCGTGCTGCGCGCCTTGGAGGAGCTTCAGAAGTTATTGCCCGAAGCAGGCGATTGGCGTGCCGAGCTGGAAGAGGCGTCCACGCGCGTTCGTGAAGTATCCGCCGCCATCGCCTTGCGCGTGGATAACATTGACGCCGATCCCGGGCGCTTGGAGTGGCTCGACCAGCGCCTGACAACGTACCAGCGCATGAAGCGCAAATACGGGCCGACCGTTGCGGACGCCCTCACGCAGCTCGAACAGGCCCGCAATCGATTAGAGGATTTACAATCGCGTGATGAGCGGCTGGAGGAGCTGCGCAAAGAGCGTAAAGTTGTCCTGAAAGAATTGGAGCAGCACGGCGCCACGCTGCGGCAGGCTCGCAAAAAGGCGGGCACAAAGTTAGCGAAGGCGATTACGGCGGAGTTGACCGAACTCGGATTCGCGCATGGCCGTTTTGGCGTCGAAATCATTCCTTGCGAACCGGGGCCAAGCGGAATGGATCTGGTCGAATTCATGTTCGAGCCGAACGTGGGTGAAGGCATGCGGCCGTTGCGACAGATCGCTTCCAGCGGCGAAATTTCGCGCGTTATGTTGGCCACAAAAGCCGTGCTGGCGCGTCATGATCGCATTCCCGTGCTGGTGTTTGATGAAATCGATGCCAACATCGGCGGCGAGACGGGCGGCGCGGTTGGCCGCAAGCTCTCGACCGTGGCGGAACACCATCAAATCCTGTGCATCACGCACTTGCCCCAAGTGGCGATGTATGGCGCGTACCATTATGCGGTGCGGAAACGGGTTGAAGATCAACGCACCCGCACCGATGTAGTGGCCTTGGACGGGGAAGCACGGGTAGAAGAAATCGCCCGCATGTTGGGTGGCCGCGATATGACCAAATCAACGTTGGCGCATGCCCGCGAAATGCTGGAACGAGTGGCAGGATGAGCCGCGTGCGTGCGCTAACCGGACTACTGCTGGTTTTGCTGTCGTCGGCGTGTGCCCGCGATGTGCGGGTAACGCCACGACCGGTAGACGAAGCGCGTGTCTACATTATGAGGCCGGTCGTCAGCGATGCGACGTCCGATCAGTGGCTTGACTTCTTGACCGTCAATTGGCCGCAGGCGCGGCTGGTTCCGGCAGATGCTTGGGCGTCGGGGCTCGAGCAGATCCGCACGCAAAGTGCGATTGCCGTGATTCCCGAGGCGCGTGCCGTTCCACGGGACTATCAGCAACTGATAGCCTCGCATATTGAGCAGGGTGGCCGCGCGCTCTTCATCGGCACGGAGGCGTTTGCCGCGCCATCCGAGCGAAAGGGGGAGGACTGGCTGGACCATGACGCGTGGCGCGAATCGGTGCTGCGGCAGGCGGTTGATGTGCCTGGCTTTTCGTCCATTCAAATCTGGCAGCATCAGCAAGCGGGTGGAGCACGACAGAGCGCCGTGCGCGTTGGGTCGGGACGCGATTTGCCTTGGCCGGCCGTTGAGGTGGAGGTGGCCGACTTACAGCAGTGGGATCGCATGAGCTGGCCGGATCCGGAGCCCTTGTTCGAGGCGGATCAGTATACCGGACTGGTTGGCTATTTCCGAGGTGATCGAGATACCACTCGCTTGATCATACAGGCCGAGGAGACGGACGGAGCCGTCTGGGTCCGGGACGTCAGCCTGACCACCGTGTGGCGACCGGTGCTGTTGGATGTGGCAGACTGGACCTACTTGCATGGTGGTGTAGATCGCGGTGGTGCAGACGACCACTTGCGACTCGAACAGTTGAGCGCCTTACACGTGGGCATGGACCAGGAACTCGCTCCGCAAGCGGCTGGGGAACACCGGTATGGAGTCTCCGACATCCGGCTGGTCCCGGCCGCGCTGATGCCGACCGGAATCGGGTCCGCTTCAGCGCCGTTTATTACCCATTCGGCCGGTCGTTTTCAGGAGAAGACACG
>SLAD01000155.1 GCA_007126995.1 Kiritimatiellia bacterium
AATCCTGGCGTTTTTCACTGAACTGGATCAGTGGGCTCAGTTTGCCAAGCGCGGCCAGCATCAACGTGTCATTCCGCAACCGTTAACGCTGCGCACGCAGGTGCCGGACCGGATGGATCGCTTGATCCGTTCGCTCAAGGTGCTGGCGGATGAGACCGACAACGTCGAGCTGGGCGCCGAGTTGCAGTCCTGTATCCGGCGTGGCGAGGAAATGCGCAACGCGCTGCACGCCTTTATCAATCAGTCCTGCGACGATCATGTCTACTGGGTCGAGGAACAGGGGGCGCGCCGGCGCCAACTGGTTTGTTACGCGGCACCCATCGAAGTTGGTCCCGCGTTGGAGACGACACTATTCGATAACGTTCCTTGTGTGGTGATGACCAGTGCAACGTTATCGGTCGCAGGCGACTTGAAGTACTTCAAGCAGCGCGTCGGCGCAACCGAGTGCGACGAGTTAAGCGTTGGCTCGCCCTTCAATTACGCCCGTCAAATGCGGGTCCTGATCCCCAAGGATATGCCCGAGCCGAACGACGCGGAGGAGTTCCCCAAAGCCTGCGCCCGGGCCGTGCAGCGCTATGCCGGCGAAACCAATGGTCATGCGTTCGTGCTGTTTACCAGTGACCGCCTGATGCGGGAGGTCGCCGCGCAAACGCGCGACTTTTTCGCGGATCAGAGTATTCGCTTGCTGATGCAAGGTGACGGGTTATCGCGCCATGCCATGTTGGAGGCCTTCAAAAAATATCCCGGCGCGGTACTATTCGGTTTGGACAGTTTTTGGATGGGCGTCGATGTGCCCGGTGATGCCTTGCGCAACGTCATCATCACGCGCTTGCCTTTTGCCGTTCCGGATCAGCCGCTGATCAAAGCGCGCATGGACCGGATCAAAGAGAAGGGTGGGGAACCGTTCATGGAGTATTCTTTGCCTGAAGCAATCTTGAAGTTTAGGCAAGGTGTTGGACGACTCATCGGCACAGGGACGGACGAGGGCCGGATAACAATTCTGGATCGACGCATCGTTTCGAAGCGGTACGGACGCCTCTTCCTGAAATCCATTCCCGACTGTCCGGTTGAGATCCAAGAGATCATGTGAGCCCTGTCGATCCCGGTCGATCCCGGTTGAAATGAATCGCGCGATGTGTCAGCATCTGGCCAATTAGACGTTAGTTAGGGAGATAAAGATCATGCGCAAGTTAAAGCTATGGGTAATCACCGGAGCGCTGCTCGCGCTGTCGGGTAACGCGTTGGCGGAGTGGTACGTTGATGCCGGTTTGAAGCTTTGGTATGCTGAGCCGCGTTCATTGGATCGCGCCCTCATGTACGGGCCATCGGCAGTGTTGAGCCACGGTGACCAGTATTGGGTACGTGGGTTTTTGCTATATGGTGAGTACGACTTCGTCCGCAGCAACTTCCCGCGACTAGTGCAGGATTTCAGTATTTATGACGCCGAACTGGCGGCCGGGATCAACTGGGATATTTTTCACTTTGGCGCTGGTTTGCGCTCCAGTAGCGTGATCATCAAAGAGGATCGTGCGGCTGGGCCTCGCATCAAGCGGCCGAGCGGCACGGGCCCGGCGCTGATTCTCGGCGCTTCCCAATCCTTCGCGGATTATCCGTGGGGTTTTGAGGGCAGTCCGTGGGGCTGGTTTGCGGGACTATCCTGGATGTTCGTCGATCTCGAGGATGATGATGGTGAACATCTCAACTTCGAGTTGGGCATCACGCACATTTCGCACGGCTTCTTCAAGAGTTTGGGTTACCGCTTTCAGGACACCTTCGAGCACGACCGGATAGAAGGCGTGATCGCGACGTTGATGTACGAGTTCTAAGCGGCTTACACGACTTGCTCCTAACATTCTCGATTCCGTTTCACGGCTCAGCGGGAGCTTCGCCCTCCCTGTCCCGTCACGCGAAGGCACCGCTGAGCGGATCGTGCATCGATCCCGCATCGCCTTGCGGCAACGGATTTGCTCGTAGGGACGCCGTCAGGCGTTTCCCGCGCGGCTGCGACTCCGCTCATCGTCCTGCCGCGAGGCGGTCGATGATTTGCGTGAAACGGGGATCATGGCGCACCGGATCGAATTCTTGACGGGAGGTCCACGCCAGCGCCTGACGAACATCAACTTGCACCAGCGCCGCCTCCAAGGCATCCAGTGACTGCTGTATCTCTCCGTTCTGGGCACGGCTTTGCGCCAGCCGCAGCAGGACCGGCGGCGAGCCCGGTGCCCAGCGCTCTGCGCGCTCCAGCAGATCAGCCGCCTCGGACCAGTGACGTCCTCGAAAGAGAATGCCAGCCAGCGTCAAGGTGGCGTTAACGTCCTCGGGCACCAGTCGGATATATCGCTCATATTGGGCTAAGGCCTCCCCGGGGCGGTCTTGGCGAGCTGCCAGCGAGGCGAGATTGTAATGTGCCGCTGCATAGTCGGGTTGCCAGTCGACCGCTTGCCGGAACGCTGCTTCCGCTTCCTCAATGCGATCCAACTGCAACAGGGCGATACCGAGATTATTGGCCGCGCCATGAGCCGACGCGCCATGCGCAAGAGCGCGCTCAAACGCCGCAGCCGCTTCCTCGTAGTCGCGCTGGTCGATGTGAATGAGCCCGATTGTCTCATGCAGGCCAATCATGTCCGGAAAGATCGCCAACGCGGCCTCGTACTCGGCGAGCGCGCGCTGGTGATTTTCACCGCGTCGCGCTTCCTCCGCCCGTACAATGTGGTAGGCCGACTGCTTAATCCACTCGCGATGGAAAGGTGTCTGCTCTCCCATCGGCTCATAGTCTGGTCGCCCTTCCAGCGCATCCAATAAGTATTCTTCCATGGGGCGCAAAGAGGCCGGTTCGAGTGGAGTGTGAGCAAATAGTGCGTCGGGTGCTCGCCCGCGCTCCTCTTCCACCATCGCTTCCAAGCGACTGACCTGATACTGCTGAAGTGAAATAAAGAGCACGAGCCCGATGATGCACAGGATGAATACCACGCTCAGAAAGTTTTGCAGGCGCCGCCGCCGGTGGCTGATCGACCAGACATCCGCCCCTGGCCGCACGCGGTTCGCGGGTTCCTCCGGTCGCTTTTCGTGTTGGTAAATATCCGGCATGGTCAGGATTGTTCTCCTAATGATGTCGTTAATTCATCTGTTTCGGACGGCATTGGCGCAGACGGGGCCAACGCATCTTCATCGTACTGAGCAGCCCCCATGAGTTCCCGTGCCCGTTCGGCGAGTCTTAACTCAAATTCACGACCCACCTCGGTCAGCCGTATATTGCGGAACGCAGGCTGCTGATAGATCTGGTAAGCGACTTCGGGCGAGGTCAGTTCCTCAATCCGGTCCAAGTGCAGAATCGATTCATCCAGTCGCCCCATCAAGGCGGCCACCGCCGCAGCGTCAATGAACAACGGCGCCCACTCCGGAGCGGAGTCGATCGCCCGATTCAGATTCGCCAGTGCCGGTTCATACTCCCCGCGTGCCGCCTGCAGGTAGGCCATTTCTTTTAGTCCCTGCGCATCATCCGGCCGCAAGCGCAGAAACGCGATCAATTCCCGCTCGGCCTGTGCCTCGTCCTCCTGCGCAAGGTAGGCGAGCGCCCGATTGAAGTAGGCGGGGGCGAATGAGTCGTTCAGGTCGAGCACTGCTTGAAAGAGAACCATGGCTCGGCCAATCCGGTTCTGATAGAGCAGCGAGACGCCCAAATCATTCAACAAGTCGAGGTTACCCGGATCAGCCTCAACCGCTCGCTCCAGTGCCACTTCGGCCCGCACATAATCCTCCCGCTCCAAGTATAGCCGTCCCAGCTCCGACCACACTTGCGTGAGATGCGGCCAAATGCTTAAGGCCTCCTGATACCGCTGAATCGCCTCATCGTAACGGCCCGCCAACCGTAGCGTTTGTGCCCGCTGTTGCATAAAGATCGCCTGCCGCATGGCATCCGTGTCCAGTTCCGTCCGTACCCGGGCTGCGGCGGGCGCCCGCTCGGCAGCCTCATCCAAGACCGGCTCTGCCGGCGCTTGCTCCATGAGATCGCGTGAGGTACGAACCGCCGATCGCGGCGACTCGGGCTGATCGATCGCCGATTCCGCCCGCGCCACGTGGCTTTGCCACATCCGTCCGGTGATGTATACGGCGGTCCCGAGAAGGCCCAACATGAACAAAAAGACCAGCGAAAACGTGCGGATATGCGCCAACAAGATCGCGTGCCCGAGGTGGGTGCCGGAGCGCGACGGCTTCGGGGCGGACTTGGC
>SLAD01000137.1 GCA_007126995.1 Kiritimatiellia bacterium
CATCACCTCAAGCTTGACGTATGCGATGCACTTGCCTATAGGCTGCGGGGAAGGAGTGGTAGCGGATACGAAACGGTCGCGAGTAGAGGGCGGAGTTCGTCCGTCCGAAAACAACAACCAGAAGGAGTACATCATGTCACAGAAGAATCCGATCGAAATGCTGTTTGATCTGTCGTTTTCGGAGTTTGTCACCACCCGCGTTATAAAGGTCTTGTTTATCATCGGTGTGGTTTTTGCTGCGCTCGGCACGCTGGCGGTCATTGTCGGGGGGTTTAGTGCCGGCATGGGTCGGGGGCTGGTGATCCTGATTCTTTCCCCGCTTCTCTTTCTCTTATATGTGCTGATGGCTCGGATTTGGTGCGAGATGGTCATCGTGATCTTCCGTATCGCGGAGAATACCAGCCGGATGGTGGGCCAGAAGCAAGTTGACAGTGCGCCGCGTGCCGAAGAACCCGGCGCGGTTTGATGACAGCAGATGACCAAACGGCGAATGTCGTCCGCGAGTTACGCGGTATCAAGTATCTACTGGCTTTGGTCTTGCTCGGCGTGGTGGCCTTTGGGGTGATTGCGTTCACGGCAACGTCGCCGGGTGGCGAGCAAGCGTATGAGGGGGTTGCCGGTCCTGTATCTGATCGGGGCCCCTTTTATCGCGAAGCCAACGACTTGCTGATGCGCGGTGCGTATGACGATCTCGTTGCGATCGGAGAAGCACGTATGAACGAGTTTCCCGGCGATCCGTATGTCTATTGGGCCCTTGGTATGGCATATTATCGCCTGCGCAATTATGCTCAGGCACTCGAATATTTAGAGGAAGCCCAACGCATGGTGCCACAGTGGGAAGCTCAATTCACGGGGGCTTACATTAGTGCAGCCAAGATGTTCCTGGACTGACCCGGGCGGGGGAGTATGCCGAAGCCTTGGAGCGGCACATCTGGTTCCACGAAAATGTTTTGTCCATCCCAACATCGGCGACACCCATTTTCGCGCGTATAACGAGGGGAAGTTGGTTGAAGATTCTGTGAAGCTGATCCGAGTGGCGCTTTCCATGGACGACCGGGATAGCGCTATAGCTGTGCGCGATCTGGCGCTGGAAATAGTGGATGATCAGCGCTTGCGTGACGCGGTGCCTTATTCTGCGGAGGAAGAGTAGCGCGGCTGAAGGAAACGCGATCACCGCACCCGTTGGCCGTGTTCGAGGATGGCGATGAAGGTCCATTCATGGTCGTGAATGGGTTGGTGCGCCAGCCAGTAGCGTCCCGTTTCATGGCTCTCGGCGGGGTCGTGCTGTCCGGCGAGGATTTCCTCATAATAGGAGGCGATGAAGGGTTCGAGTTCTTCAATCGCCGTCAGCTCGAGATCCGTGTGCCAATGTTCCGCGGTGCGCGGATAGAGGGTATCCACGACCACGCGATGCACCGTCGTCGGCTGTCCGGTCGCCGGATCGATTTCCTCGAAAGGACGTACCAGCAAGCCCCGCCGTTTCCCGCCCACAGACTGGGCAAAGTCCAGTAGCATTTTCTGGAGCGTATCGAGGGTAATTTCCACGCCGACGACGCCGACGTTGCGTCCGTCGACATGAATCCGTGTCATGCAGCTTACGATAATGACCCGGCTGCTGGCGTCCGCGTAAGGATTGCCCCAGACGGGACGATCGTCCTCGGCATCAATCGCGGCGACGTACCAGGCGCGTTGGGTGGCGTCATAGTCGGGGATATCGCGGTAACGACCGAAGCCCGGGAACCCGATTAATAAGCCGACTTCCGATCCCGCCAGCGACCAGAGCACGTCTTCGCGCGTCCGGTGTACGCTGGCGAAGAGCCGGTTCAGGCGGCCCAGCCGGCTCGCGGCATGGTCGACGACCGCTTGGGCCGCTTCGTCGCGCGCCCACGGTGAGCGCACGACGGTTGGAAAATCCAAGGATATTTCCGTGTGGTATCGCTCATCGAAGAACATGCCGGGTGGACGCAGCGACTCGACGTAGAAGTCCTCGTCGAAATAGTAGCCGTCGCGACCTGCCGCCGTGTCAGCGCGCCAGGGCAGATGCTCCTCGGGGAGACGCATCAATTTCACGGCTTGTTGTTGATAGAGCACGGCCAGTTGCTCGATCCCGGCCATAAACTGCTCAACCATTTGCGCCCGACCTGTGACCGAAGCGATAAACATATCCTTTTCGCTTTGGATGGCCTGGGCACGCTGACGCTGGCTTAATCCGACGATGGTGACCAACCCCGCCACCACCAGTGTGGCCAGCGCAAAGGCCGCCGCTTTCCACCCGCGCGCATGGCGCGCTGTGCGGTTGAGTGCGGTCTGGCGATGATCGATTTGTGCGGTGGCCTGGCTACGGAGCCGATCGACTGCTCCGACGAGTTCCTGATCCGATGACCCGGCCTTTATCTCCTTCAACAGGTCCACCTGGGCGCGGGCGAGCGTCAGGTCGTCTTGTGCAATCGCTAGGTGAATATGAAGCTCCAGCGCCCGTAAGAGGCCCCTGCGGGCGTCATCGTTTTCGGGCCATAGTTCGATGGCATGTCGAAAACCGCCGATACATTCCGATAGTCGGCCGTAACTGATGGCTGCAGCGTGCTTTTCCATCCGCTGGAGTCGTGAGTCCGCAGCGTCCTGGTCCGCGGTTAATTCCTGGCGCATGGCGGAGAGCAGCGCTTCCGCCCGAGCGGCTACGGTCATCGACTCGGCATTAGTCAGATAGGCGCGCAGCTCCTCTTGGAAGGCCTCCACGGACGGGTAGCGGTCCGCCATCTCCCGCGCCAACGCTTTCCCGACGATCTGGATCAGGGCGGGGGTGATCCAAGGCGACGAACCCGTCGCCTCCGGCGGGGGCACGCGACCTTCTGCCGCATTGCGCAAGACGTCATTGACGGTCGCGCCGTCGTGGGGCGGGCGGCCGGTCATGATCTCGTACAAGATGCCGCCGAGCAGATAGACGTCGCTGCGTGGTCCGAGTTTGGTCATTTGTCCCCGCACCATTTCCGGCGCGATGTAGGACGGGGTCCCGGCTAATTGCGGTTTCAGGTGCGGGAACCGTTTGTACTCGTTGCGATCATCGAAATAGAGCGCCAAGCCCCAGTCCATGACATAAACTTCGCCATACTCCCCGAGCAGAATATTCTCTGGCTTCAGGTCGCGGTGCAAAATGGCTTTGCTATGGGCATAGGCCACCGCGTCGCACACCTTTAGTAGGATTTGAAGCTGATCTTTCCAGGTCATCCCGTGTGCTTGCGCCTCAGTCCTTTTTCGGCGCTCCGGGTCCTTGACGGTTTCGGGATGCAGCAGGTCTTTCCAACTGATGCCCGACACTTTTTTCATGGCGAAGAAGGGCCGACCCTCCTCGTCCTTGGCCAATGCGTAGACGGGGACCACGCCGGGATGATCCAGTCGCGCGGTCATGTAGGCTTCGTTGGTGAACTCGCTCGCGGCCTGCGTTTGTTCGGGCCGGGAACCGAGGCCGACCCGGGAGATCTTCAGGGCCACCTCGCGCTTGAGAGCTTCTTCCCGGACGCGGTAGACGATGCCCGCGCCGCCTTCACTGATCTTGTCGAGGATTTCGTAGTGCGGGTGCGCTTCCGCGTCGGCTTCGCGCAAGGCGCCGCTGGCGTCGAGTACCACGCGTCGTCCGCCGCGGGTAATGGTTTCGGTCGGGATCAACGCGGGGTCGAGGTCGTAGATCAGAAAGCTGGTGGCCTCGCTGCGGATCGTTGCCTGCGGTTGGATGTCATCGGGCACCGGTATCCAACCGTCATCTTGCCCTCCGCTGGCTGATCGATTGCTCATCGCTCTCCTTCCGTGCCCAGACCTTTGACCTGTATTCTATGCCGATGATGCGGAGATACCAATCTCAATCATCGCGTTGAGATTGCGCCGATCGATTGCTGCGTAGCCGCCAGCATCATGCCCCCTGTGGTCGAAATTCTCTTTTCTAGTCATGAAAGCTAATTCTGTTGTACTCTTAGGTACACAGTGTGGGTAAACAGGAAGCGCTCATGAAGTATCGCTGGCTATTTTTTACGGGAGTTTTGTTAACCGGCTTGGGTTGGTTCGGCCTGCCATCGGGCACGGCGGACTTGGATGCCGATGCCGTGCCGTTGGTTGAGGGCGCGGCGCAAGTCGATGATCGGCTGATCTATGTTCTGCCGATCCGCGGCCCGATTGAACCGGCGCTGCTGTACGTGATCCGGCGCGGACTGCGCGAAGCGACGGCCATGAAC
>SLAD01000275.1 GCA_007126995.1 Kiritimatiellia bacterium
CGGTCCATTCGAGGGTCACAGCTTCAAAGGTTTGGTTCGCCACCGCCAAATCGTCAATCGCTTCCGGCGGAGTCAGGTCCAGCACATGGGCGGTCACGTACACGGGCACAATGCCCGGCCCCGAAACCGAAAACAGGGCCACGCCATCCTCCGTGTCAAAATCTTCCAGCGCACCGAGGGTTACCGTTTGCGGCACGTCCCAATCGGCTGGCGTGAAAACCAATTCCTCGCCGGAAACAACATAGAGATCGGTGTCGCCCGACACGCGGACCACGGACAACGTGACCGTATTCATGATCTCGCCGCCCATCCAGACATCGAATGAATTGGTGCTGCCTTCCGGCACGGATAGTTCATGCGTGGACACCATGGGGCTGGGATTGATACCCGCCGACTGCCATGTATAGGCGACGATGGAAGACGGGGGGATCTCCAGCGTCACCCCACTGGTGAAATCATATTGAATATCGCTGACCAAGGTCACTGCCGGGGTCTCGTTATCCGGTTCGTTGTGGTCGGTATACTCGCTGGACTGGAGCACGTGAACCTCGGCCTGATTCAACACCACGTGCATGGGAAAATAGACCTGCACGGACCGGCTGGATTGCAGGTTGTAATTGGCGATAATCAATCCGAACTCGTCCTCTTCCTGAAACGCATAGCTGTACAACTCCTTGTAGGTGCGCGTGGAATGCGATGACCCGCCAAAATTACCCGTGACGCTGTAGCTGGGATCGTCGCCGGCGTGTTCCGTCTCGATCATGTTGTTCTGCATCGCTTTATTGATCAGCGCCATAGCCAGGAAAGAAGGCCGATAGCGTTCCATGTCTTCGCGAAAGCTGATGGCGGCGCCGAAGAGTCGGGTGTTCTGATATTCGAACTGAGTCAGCGCGAAGAAGTTCTGCGCCCGAATGCCATAGTGACGCATCATGGCCAGCATCGAATTACCGATGCTTACGCCCTTCGCCGCCGAGGTCAGAAACTCATTGCGGATATCGCGGGTGGCTTCATCGTCCGGTCCCGTCGAAAGTCCGTCGGTCATGTGATAGTTGTACTCGTAGATGGTGTACTCGACGCCGTGGTTCTGACTGACCGCATACTGCTGGGGCATGCCGTTCTCGAAGATGCGATAAAGCGGATAGCTCAGAAACCATTGATGCGTCAATTCGTCGGTAGCCAACAGGTCGCCAGTGGAGACGCCGTGGATCATATAGGGCGCAATGGCATAGCCATCGGCATTCGCCGTGTTGGTCAGGATTCGGTTGGCCATAAACGTGTCCCAGTTTTGGCCTGCCGCTTGAAAAAGCATGTTTGGTGTATACGCCGAACTGGCCTTCCCGGCAGTAAAGAGGTCCTGCCAGTAATCGCCGTAGTTGAAGCCGGCCAGCAGATAGGGCCAGTGTCCATTCCACGCTTCGTTACCGATCTCAATGTAGATGCGATCAAATATATCGTTCCACGGCTGTTCCTGTCCTAGCTCCGTGCGCAACTGGCCGCCCGGCGTACTGGCGTCGCCACCGAGATACTCGACGAAAAAGGCGACCTCTTCTGGCTGGATTGCGCCCGGCAGACAAAACCAAGGATTCGCGCCCAGCTCCATCGCCAGCACCGCCTGCTCATGAATGTTAATCGTATCTTTGCGGAAATTGCCCTCTGAACCGGCGTATACATCGGGCCGGACATCGAGCCCGAACGCGGTCCCATATTGGCGAAGTTTGGGGACGATCGCGTTATAGACCGTGCTGCCTCCCATGCGCAGGAAACGAATGATACCGGGATTCAAGCGGCGCAAGGCATTGACCGCCTCGTCGGTAAATGCGGTGCCGTTGGTCTGGCCGCCCTGCCAGAATTCGACATCATCCAGCAGGACAACACCGGACCCGCTGCTACGCAATTGAAAGGACATATGTGTGTCGCTTTGCGGATACGGCGGTGTGGGGATTCCGGAAGCGGTCAGCTCAATGTCGTACTGCTGCCACACATCACTGAGCACGATATTCGTGGGCGTGACATAGGAGCCTGTGTGGGTGCCCACGGTTAAAGAAGGCGCGCCGGATTCGCGGCGGGCCCAAAAGCGCAGATGCCATGGGCCATTCACGTCGCCGACCCGCTGATGAAATGTAGGTAAACGGATCGTGGCGTTTTGGGAACCGTCTAACCGAGCGCAGGCCACGCCGAATGAGCCGGGCGCGGATTCGTTGGTGATGATCGTCGCGCCTGCCGTCTTCCAAAAGCCGCCCGTCTCCCCCATGTACCCGTGCGTGGTGCGGGTGAAATCTTCGACCAACAACCCGATATCGCGCACGCCCTCCACCGCCAGCGGGATGGGCGCCTCAAAAACAAAGAAGGGTTGATGCCGCCAGGTGCCATTACCAAAAATATCGACGAACTTGGTCTCAATGTTGACAATGCGGCCCGTTGCCCCCTTGCCCTCGCCGGTCAACACCGTAAACGTCGCGCCGTTGGTATAGACATCGGCCCAGCCGTACGTGGCCAACTCATTGGTACCAAGTCCGTACGAGACGAAACCGTTAGTGTAGAGCTCGCCTTGATGCGCTTGTCGGTAGATCACGCCCTCGAAGTTGAATTCGGCGCGCGCGGTCAGCGTGGGACCGTCCCAGTAATTGTCGTCGATGTTGATACCCAGCCGCTCAACATCCGCCTGAACCACATTCGTGGATAACGTAATGATCGTCTGCGCAGCCACCGCTTGCGTCAGGCACACCACTCCTACTCCTATCCATGCGCGGAATTTCATCCCGTTTATTACAAACACGAAAAGCAGTCCCCAGTATATTGGCTTTGGCGACTTGATCCTATGCTTTAGCGACAGAGGGCCAAGGACAGGAATGTCCTTGGTCCAGTGTCGCATACCGGACCACGGGCATTCCTGCCCGTGGAAGAACAAGGACAGGAATGTCCTTGGTCCAGTGGGTCGGCTGGGATCATCGGCATCATGCGCCCCGCCGCCGGAGTACCGACGCACAGCGGTCGGGCGAAGACGTTACGGCTGCTCATCATTGGACAAGGCCATCAGTCGCTGAGCGAGCGCTTCGGCCCCTTTGACCAGCCGCGGTCCAGGCCGCAGAAGCCAATCGGGATTGATGTCGTCTATAATCCGGTCCTCTCGTACCGCGCGGATGGTGTTCCACCCAATCCGTTTCCGCAGTGCCTCCGCTGGACGCATTTCCGGCAGCATATAGGCGAGCAAGATGCAGTCCGGATCCTGTTGAATCACCCACTCGGAGCTGATGGAAGGATAGTCGCCGCGCAGGCCAGCGCCCAAGTGATCACCACCCGCCAAGGTGACGACATCATGCAGAAATGAGCCGCCCCCAGCAGTCAAAATAGGTTGGCCCCACACTTCAACATAGATCCGTGGCCGTGGCCGATCCTGCCAATGACGCTCGACCTCAGCAGCTAAGCCGTCACGGCGCTGCTCAAATGCCGAAACCCATTGCTGGCCGACTTCCGGACGGTCCACTGCAGCAGAAATCTGTCGCGCCGCGTCCTTCAGCTCCGCCCAACTATCGCACGGCAATAACAACGCCTGTATGCCGCGCTCCTTTAGCCGTTGCATCAGTCCGGGCTTTTCGAGGGCGGTGGCCAGCACCGCGTCCGGTCGCGTGGCGAGCAGCGCTTCCCAGTTGGGTCGTCCGAATCCACCCACAACGGGTACCTGCTGGACGGTGTCCGGGAAGTCACAGGCATTGGTGCGTCCGACCAGGAACTCCTCCAGCCCCAGATCGTAGACCAATTCCGTCAGGCTGGGCGCCAGACTAATTACTCGAAAAGACGGGGGCGGATCGGCGTGCAGACCGGTTACGGTCCAACAGGCCAACACGAGGGCCACTAAGCGGAGATTCCTATACATCAGGCGCACTTACCACAACGGCACAACGGCGCGGATATCCTGCGGTTCGCGCGCGGCCGGATCCGGCTCAGTTGGCTCATCGACGGGTACCGGTTCCGGCTGCACCTCCGGTGCAGGGACCGGCTCCGCTGTGGGTTGGATGGCTGGGGCCGGCACAACCGGCTCCCGCTCAGGTGCCGATTCCATCACCGGAATATCGCGTTCGCGCCAGCGAATCACGCCGCCGGGATCATCCTGAATCGAGGGCTCTTGCATCTGGAGCTGCTCGAGAATATGGGCAACGCTCTCACGATCGTAGGTTCCCTCCTCCAAAGGGATCGTGGGATCATCCGGCGGGAGCATGTACGGATCCTCACGACGCATGCGGTGCTCATCATCGATTAGGTCACGGGAAAACTCGCTATCCGACCAACCGGTATGCCATTGAGACCGGCTGGAGTGGGAATGTTCATGCAGACGCACACTCTCCATACGTGCCTCCTGCGGGGTCATCAGCACGTACGGCGTGATCAATACAAGCAACTCGGTGCGCGCATCCTCAGTCGCATCGGAACGGAAGAGTCGTCCAAGAATCGGGATATCACCCAGAATCGGAACTTTGGTTGTCGACGTCGTGCGATCCGTGCTCACCAGTCCACCCAGCACAATGGTTGAGCGACTCTCCACCGCGATATTCGCCTGCATTTCACGACGGGTAATAATTGGAACACGATTACCATCAATTTCGACGTCACCACCTACATTGTCAGCGCTTTGATTGATTTCCATGACCACATAGCGCTGGGGATTGATGCGCGGGGTGACCGTCAGGTCGATGCCGATATCGCGATACTGATAACTGGACACGGTCCGGTCGCCCACCGTGGATGATGCGGTGGAGGTGACGATCGGTCGCGATTCACCGACAATGATTTTCGCTTCGGTATTGTCCGTGGTCAGGATGACCGGCGTCGACAGAATACGCGCATCGCGCGAGGTCGCCGCCAATCGAATGATCGAGTCGACATTGAGATCGAAGAACGTGAGATAGTACGTTAAGCCTCCGCTGCCCACCGCCGGAGCGCCATCCAACAATTGATCCCGGGCACCGCTCAAATCGCCGCCGCCGGGTCGTGATCCGCCACCAAAGGCAATGGTTGGTTCCCGCACCGTCAATCCGCCGCCCGGTCCGGCGCGTTGCTCGTTGTACGCCGTCATGGTCCGCTGCAGCCAATCGATACCGGTTTCCTGCGTTTTACCCAAATTGATTTCAACGATAACGGCCTCGATCAGCACTTGGCCGAGCATGATGTCGAGCTGAGCAATGATTTCTTCCAGCGCCGCAATATCGCCGCGCCGCCCCATCAACAGCAAGGCATTGGAGCGTTGATCGGAAAGAATCTTCGTATTGGCAGAGAGTCGACCGATCTGGCCCGTTTCGTCAGCCGTATCGCGTTCGCGCAGTCGCTCGCGCGCAAGGCCCGCTGCAAAATCGCGCAAGGCTTCCGCCCGTGCACCCCCTTCTTCAGCGACGGCACCTGCACGCAGCGCCCGACCACCCTCGTCGCTGGCCGCTGCACCGATAAACTCATTCAAAATCCCGGCAATGTCCTCCGCCAGCGCATACTCCAAATGCTTCACGCGCACGATAATTTCCGGCTCAACGGGTTGATCCAAGATATCAATGATGCGATCAAAGAAGGCGAAATTGACGGGGCGCGCAATGATGAAAAGGGTATTGATACGCTCGTCCGCCACAATCTTGACGCGGCCACGGATGACGCCGCGCTCGGCCAGTTCGGCAGCCGCATCCACAGGAGTGGTGGCCACCTCCGCCGGTTCGCGGCGAGCCCGAATTACGCCGGGCGGCGCGCGTCGCTCGCGCTCCTCTGTCTGCGGCGTCGGCACGCGCGGGCGATCCTGCTGCTCTTCTCGATCCTGAATGAATTCGTTTAGTCGCGATGCGATTTGGCCTGCTTCCGCGTATACGATCCGGCGCACATGAATGTCTTCCCGCACTTCGATCGGCTGATCGACGAAAGACAGAATTTCGAGTACGCGATTGAGGTTGGCGCCGGTATCCGTCACCATCATGCTGTTGGCGCGCTCCAGCGGCTGAATCGTGCCGTAGCCGTGCAGGAGTTGCTGAATAATCGGCTGAACTTCGGCAATTTCCACGTGCCGCAGATTAATGATCATGCTGAAGAGCTGGTCGGTCTCCGGCAGAGCCTCTTCTGGCATTTCAAAAATGATCGGCATCCCCTCTTGCCGCACGGCCGTGGGCTGGACCACGCGTAAGAACCGTTCCCCCATCGGGACCAGCGATACATTATGCATGGCCAAGGCACTCTCGATGGCCTGTAACGCCTCACTTTCCGACATCCGGGTCTGCCCGCGAATCGTAATCGTGGCGCTGATGCCCGGGGACTTGATCATCGTACGTCCCGTCAGCGAGCTGTAGAACTCGAGCACCTGGTCGAGCGGCGAATCGCGGAAGTTCAAGCTGATCTCCCGCTCTTGTCCCGTGGCCAGCGATAACGGCGGCACGACCTGTGCCTGCGCGCTCTGCACCACCACCAATGCCAAGCCAAATAGCGCACTTCGAATGCAATGAACGGAAATGGACTGAACTGGGAATAACCTTTTCATCTGCTGCAAATTTCCTGTTTCAGGTGTCACCTGCCGTCCGGCTATAGGCGTAGTCAACCGTTATGTTCCCACGCAAGCGGGCGGGATCATTTTGCACCCGATCCACCGTCAACTGACGGACATCCACAATAGCACCCTGGGCATGCAATGCATAGAGGAAACGGACCAAAGCGTTCAGCTCACCCTCCCACTGGGCGTTGATGGCGAGCTCATACAGGTCTTGCGCTTGTCGTTCGGGTTCCGGTTCGCGTATGCGCGTGAGCAACAGCCCGTTTCGATCCGCCGTCTGCTGCAAATTCCGCAAGATCTGCGACGTGACATCCGCACCTTCCGGGTAGCGGGGCAGGATTTCACGTAGCTGCTCCAACCGCGCATTGAGGTCGGGGCCCTGCGCCAAAAGTCCTTGTGCCCGATCCCGCCGCAGTTTGAGCTGTTCAACCTCCTCCTGACTTTGCTTCCACTCCTCATAGCGGGGCTCGCCCACCCAGAAGGTTAAGCCGACCAGAATCGCCACCAGACTGATTAGTCCCAAGCGGACTTCGCGGGGAGATAATCTCATTGCATCTCCTCCTCATCCCCCGGCAAACGTGCTGTAAGCCGGAAATCGGGATTCCGCCGACCGCCCGGTGCCTGGGTAATGCCCTCACTACGCGCTTCAATAAACAAGGGGGACTGCTCCAATTCACCCAAAAAGTCATAGATCGGCTCGACGCGAACGGCTTCACCTCGAATATTGACTTGGCCAGCCTTGCGGTAGCTGAAGGAGGTCATTTCCACCCCGTCCGGCATGTTCTCGGCGATCTCACGCAAGATTTCCAAGGCCGAATGCGTGCGATCAGCATATTGCTCCATGGAATTGACGCGACGGCGCAAGACCATGACCTCTTCGGCCGGGGCCTCCAGTGACTGCACCTCGTCCCGTAGTCGCTCCACCTGACTTCGCCCGACATGCGACACCGCAAAGACGGCCGCCATCCCGACCAGCCAAATCGCCAGCAGCGAGGCGACCAGCATCAGCAATTTCTGTTGCCCTTTGCGACTGGAGGCCGCCGCCTTCCACTCGGTTAGCGTAAGATCCAGCGTCGGCTGCTCGTCCTCAAGGGCTTGGACCGAGCGGGCGGCAATACCAGCGCTCAGCGGCGGCAGTTCATCGAGCGAGCGGGTGATCACCGCCACGCCGCTTTCCTGTTGCAGTAGGTCGACCAACAGTTGCGGCACGTCGCCGTGATGCCACAGCGTGAGATCCAGTGCGGCGTGCATGCCCCACTCCGACTCGAGTGAGGTCAACGTGTACCCCGCCTCTTCGGCCAGCTCGCGATAGTACTCCTCGTTCGATGCGTCCGCCTGTGCGCCCAATGACCGGACCATCAGCGGCACCCCGTTCTGGGCAATCACCAATTCCGAGCCGCTCGCATCAAGCAGCAACATGCCATGGCGCCCCTCGACTTGACTCTCCTCCAGCGCCCGTACATGGTGCCACCACCCCGCCGCCGCGACATCAATCCGGTCCGGTTGTCGCCCGGCGGCTTCAAAGAGGTCACCCAGCGACTCCACCAGATCCCGCTTGCAAGCGGCGATCAATACGCGACTGTCCTGCCCCTGCACGCTCAACACCTCAAACGACACCGCCATGTGCTCGACCGGAAACGGGGAGAACTTATCGACTTGCAGCTCCACCATATCGGCCAGTTCCTCCGCATCGGTGGATGGCAAATCCACCACGCGCAAGAGGACCTTATCGGTGGGCAGTACCGCCGTCAGCGTGCCCTTGATGCCGCCCAGCGCCGCTTTCACCTGGGCGCCGCGCGTCGCTTCATCGCCGGCATCGCCGTCCAGCGTTACCCGCTGCTGATCAACCTGTTCTGGCTCCCCTTTACGCAAACGCAGAGTCGTCCATTCCAGGTTGTTACCCAGCAACAGCACCGCTGTGTTGTACTCTTCTCTCGCCATAAACTCTTTCCGGGCAGACCGAAGCCCCTACAGCGGCTCCTCCCGCCAATAGACCGGCACCAATTCGGCCCCTTCCACACGCATCACGCCCCACACGACATTCTGGACATTGTCCACTTCACCGATCGACGTGATGCGCAAATAATGCACATCAGAAACCGTGATGCGATCGCGATGTGGTTGCAAGGCCGGAATCAGGCCCAACGCCTCTTCGATGCTGTCGAAACCGTCGTCACGCGTGCCGGGCTCACCGTCCTCCCCCAAGCGCAGCTCCAGAATCTCATCCACAATCCACTCGTCAATATCCGGTAAGGTCAACAAGACCTCGCGTGACGCCGTATTGATGTTCACCTTACCATGACTCCAAGCGGTCAGCCAATAGGCAATGCCGCGCATCGCGTGTTCGGGCGGCGTATCCCGCGGACTGCCGTACAGGATCTCCTCGTCAAAGCCCTTAATCAACAGCAGCTCATCGACGGTGTCAACCGGGGCATTCTTCACTTCGTAGCCGCGCCGCTGATAGAAGGGATCGTCCGACTCCGCCCCATGCAGGCGGCGCAAGTCATCGCCGTCGGTCCAGTCCATAAAACAATCGATCAGCTCCGCCCATAGCGTCTCCGGGATGTTGGCTTGATCCAGGATTTCCTCCCAGTCCCGGTCGGAGAGTTGGTTGACATTGCGACGCCCTTCTTCGGGCTCAATGGTGAGACGCAGGGTACCCTCGCCGATTTCCCGCGTCATGTCCCGGATCGCCACGCCGCGCGACAAATTATACGCGGCGGTCAACAACTGATCCTCCAGCTCGTCCACCCCCACATCGTCCTCCGCCACATCCTGTAGCTTGGCCAAAATGAGCTTCGACAACTCCAAGCCGGATTGGGCAATGAACTGGGATTTCACGCGCTTGCGATAATACGAGGTGATGTCGGCCTCGACATGCATATCGAACGCAAAGCTGGCAATCAACATCGACAACAGCAGGATCATCCAGAGCGCGACGATCAGGGCCGAGCCGCGCCGAACAACGTCCCGACATTTTGTGCGCGCGCTTTTCATTCTTCTACAAACTCCACCCGACTGGTCACGGCCGGGGCAATGGGAATCTCCACGGCACGCTGAATTCGCAACGGTGGTGCAAATCGATCCTCATCATCATCCACCACGTACAGTGTGATCTCGACCAGCGAGGGGATCGCATTGGTCTCATCCCAATCATCCATCCAGCGCCCATCCTCGTCGTCGAAAATGCGACAGCGCAACCCTTTCACGCGCGTGGAGACGAACCAGCTATCATAGTCGCTATAATCCTCGTCCACCAAATGAGGCATCGCGTAAATCTCCACGCCATAACCGGCATCACGCGTCCGGCCAATCCCGACACTGATCCGGCGCAGGCCATCCGCGTAGGGCGAATCGAGCGGCATAAAGGCCGGGCTGGACGTCACCCAACTGATGCGATCCGCCGGATTGCCGCCCGCCGTGCCTTTGTCCAGCCGGAACTCATAAAATTCCGGCACGGATGAAAAGTACGCCGTTGAACGCAACGATTGCACCAATTGATCCATCACGAAATCCCCATGATGCAGCTTCGTCAGATGCTCGGAACCGCGGCGCCACGCGTTCAGCGAATGCGTGAAAATAGTGAAGATGACCGCAAAGGCGGTGACCAATATGGCCAGCGCCACCAATAATTCAAGGAACGTGAACCCCTTGCGCTGTCGCCATCGCCGGATCATATGTCCTCCTCCGGCGCATACCGATAAAAGACAACCTCCTCATAGCCGGTCTGCCCGCGGCGCGTCCACGACACCCGCGTCCGCACCTCAAACAAATAATCTTCCTCCTCCCCGATCATTTCGATGGTGCGGCTCCAATTGAAATCGCCCAGTTCTGTGCGCGGGAAACTGCCTTGTTCGGTTCCAACCTGAATGTCCTCATCAAAGAGCGGATGTTCGAGTTCGATCCGCGCCAGCAGCGTATGGGCATGATTATAGAGTCGCGCAGACCGGACCACCCCCAACCCTTGCGAAGTAGTCGTGATCAGGACGATGCCGGCAATGCCCAATATGATGATCGTCAGCATCACCTCGATCAGGGTCATGCCGACGCACCGCGACGGACCGGCTCTGGACGCGCGCTCACTCATAGGATTTGGCGATGGCTCCAGAAAGATGGTCCACCTCGATGTACACGGAACGGCGGCGCTGTTCGTCGGAGATTCGAAGAGAGAAGGAATCGCTGACACCGCTGGGAAAATAATTCACCCAAAAAACGCCATCGACTTCCTGACGTTGACTGGGCGACGAGAAATCGACAATCCGCACCTGCTCCGGCAACTGCTGCGAGCGGCGCACCTCGGCGGTAAACTGTTCGTCGCGACTCGCGTCGCGCCGGGCATCCAGAAAGTTATCAAGCGCACCGCTGGCCGCCCGCTCCACGGCCACGATACGTATCTCGCCTGTCTCGGTATCGAAAAAGACGGCCATTTGACGCTGCTGCAAGACCGCCATGTTGCGCGCATATTTGCCGGCGGTCACGACCGTGCGTGCCGCCGTACGGAGATTCGCGGCTTGATACGACCGCATGAAGGCCGGCACCGCCACGGCTGCCGCGATCATGGAGATCGCGACCACCAGGATCACCTCAATCAGCGTAAAGCCGAGCAGGCGGCGCCGAACACCCTTAGTTGGTGATTTCACCGCTGCCCTCAGTGCCGTCCGGCCCTAACGATCGCAGTCGGTAATGGTTGTCCGTGCGTGTATACTGATATTCCCGACCCCAAGGATCCGTCGGCAATTCGCCGGCTTCCAGGTAGGGCCCCTGCCAACGTGTGCCACCGGGATTGTTGACCAGCGCCGACAGGGACTGTGGGTACTGTCCCATATCCAGCTCATACATCCGCAAGGCCATGCTGATGGCGGCGATATCCGACCGCGCCCGGGCAATTTCCGCTTGCTGCACACGTCCACCCAGCCGGGGAATCGCGACGGCGGCCAAAATGCCGATGATCACGACCACCAAGAGCACCTCGATCAGGGTGAAACCCGACTTCGCATTTGTACGTTCCGCTTTCATTTCGTCTCCTTCACCAACACATGCCTTACTATACATTCAAACCACTGGTTAACTCAAATACCGCCAGCAACATACTGATCGCCACAAACCCGACCATTACCGCGATTACGAGGATCAAGATGGGCTCGATAATCGTCGTCAACAGTTTGACGCTTCGGTCCAGCTCATGTTCATAGCGATTTGCAATATGTTGCAGGGCCCCGCTCATATCACCGGTTTCCTCGCCCACGGCCAACATATCGGTCAGCAAGGGGGGAAACACCTGACCGGCCGCCAGCGGGGCGGAAATGGTGGCGCCGTCCGTCACCCGGCCGCGGGCGTTGCGGATCTCATCGGCAATCACCCGGTTCCCGACGGTGTTCTCCACAATCGAGAGCGCCTGCAGCACCGGCACGCCGTTATTCAGCAGCGCCCCCAACGTGCGGGCGAACTGCGAAAACGCGTTGGCATTCACGATGCCGCTGAAGACCGGCATTCGCAACTGGGCTTCATGCCAACGCATCAAACCCTCCTCGGTATTCAAGTACTGCCGCACGCCCCAAACGATGCCGGCTATAACCAGCAAAATCAGCCACCAATAATTCATCAGGACGGTACTGAACCCGATTAGCACCTGGGTCGCCATCGGCAATGTACTCCCCAACTCCTCGAAGATTTGCGAGAAACGAGGCACCACAAACATCATCACAAAGAAGATGGTGACAACACCCACCACCACGACGATGACGGGATACGACAAGGCCATCAGGACCTTCTCGCGCGCTTCCTGCACCCGCTCGTAGTGGCGGCACAACCGCTCCAGCACGCCGGACAGGTCGCCGCTGGCTTCACCGGCGCGTACCATGCTGACGTAGAGATTCCCGAACGTGTCCGGCCGCTTCGCCAAGGCATCCGACAAACTTGCGCCCTGCACAATTTCGTCCCGCAACTGCGGGATAATGACATCCTGCGCCTTGCCCGTTTCACGGTGGGCCAGCGTGTTGAGCGCGTTCCCCAACGTCATCCCAGAAGCCAACAGATCGCTCAGCTCACGCGTAAAGAACAACAGCTCGCGCATGTTCATGCGCGGGGCGCGATTGGTCTGCAAACGAAAGCCGGAGGACTTCTTCTTTGCTTTGGGCGCGCGCGCCTTGCGCGGCTTCGCCGCCGAACCTTTGCCGGACTTGGCCTTGCCATTGCCGCCACCTTCACGCAGGGACACCGGCACATAGCCCATGCGCTCAACCTTAAGCAACGCCGAGCGCTTGTCATTGGCATCTACGGTACCGTTGACCCGTTCCCCATCGCGCGACTTGGCAATATATGTATATACCGGCATACCAACTGATTACTGAAAGTACTCTGGACCACTGAACGGCCGCAAAACGGCTCAGGTTTCGGCTAAATCCTCATTGTCTTCCGAGACGCGCAGGACCTCCTCGACCGTGGTGATGCCCTTCAACACCTTGGTCCAACCATCATGGCGCAACGGGCGCAGCCCCTGCTGCATCGCCACCGTACGGATTTCGGTGGCACTGGCACGGGCAACCACCAGCGGCCGGATGCGATCCGTCACCACAATGATCTCATAGATACCGGTCCGGCCCACGAATCCCGTGCCACGACATTCGTCACAACCCACCGCCTCATAAATCGCTCCCTCGCCGAGTCGATCCAGCGGAAACCCGACGCTCTCCAGAAACGCTTCGTCGGGTTTAATTTCGCGGCGACAATGCTTGCACAGGCGCCGCACCAGTCGTTGCGCGATTAGGCCCTCAACCGAGGAGGCCACCAGGAATGGCTCAATACCCATATCGACCAGACGCGTGACCGCGCCCGCAGCATCGTTTGTGTGCAGCGTGCTGAATACCAAGTGGCCCGTAAGCGCCGCGCGAATCGCGATCTCGGCCGTTTCGCGGTCACGAATTTCACCGACCATGATCACGTCCGGATCCTGACGCAGGATATGGCGCAGCCCCATCGCGAAGGTGAGTCCGATCTCGGAACGGACCTGAATCTGATTGATACCGGCCATCTCGTACTCGATCGGTTCCTCAATCGTGATGATGCGCTTATCAATCGAGTTAATCGTATGCAGCCAGGCGTACAGCGAGGTCGATTTACCGGAGCCGGTCGGCCCGGTAACCAGCAGAATGCCGTGCGGCTTGGTAATCAACTTCTTCAGAATCTTTTCGTCATTATCGGCCAAGCCGAGCTTGTCCAATCCGGTCAAACCGCTATGGCGCATCAGCAAACGCAAACTGACGCTTTCGCCGTACACCGTCGGCATGGTGGACACACGCACGTCGATATCCTCGCCACGAATCTTCAGGCTGATACGCCCGTCCTGCGGCAAACGCTTTTCGGCGATGTCCATATTGGCCATGACCTTGATGCGCGAGATAATCGACGCCTGAAATCGCTTCAGGTGGGCCGGTACCGGCGTCTGATGCAAGACGCCGTCGATGCGGTAACGAATCCGCAAGGAGGTTTCCATCGGCTCCAAGTGAATGTCGGTGGCACGATCCTGGAACGCTTCCCAAATGATCTGGTTCACAAACTTGACGACCGATGCTTCCTGATCGACATCGCTCAAGTCCTTCTTCATGTCGTCTTCAGGCGCCAGCTCAATGCGATCATCCTGAATCATGCGCTCGAGCGTGTCGGCGCCGACGCCGTAGAACTTGGTCGCCGCCTTGGCAATGTCGGCGGACGGACTGAGCGCCAAACGCACGCGACTGCCCGACGCCATCCGCAAGGCATCAATCAAACCGGGATAAAACGGATCATGCGTGGCCACGCGCAGCGTGCCGTTGGCGGCTTCCACCGGGATCACGTTGTACTGAAAAACCGCTTTCGGCGAGAGGCGCTCGAGCACCGTCGGCTCGATTTTGGCATCGTTTAGGCGGACATACGGCACGTTCATCGCGCCGGCCAAGGCTTCCAGGAACTGCTCCTCGCGCGCCAGCCCCTGCTCCACCACCACGTCCGTGATCGAACGCCCGCTTTCCTGCTTGCGCTCGAGTAATTCCTGCACCTGATCCGGCGTAAATAAGCCGGACTGTTCCAAAAGTGAAGCCAATTTAGTTGATTGAGCTGAAATCATTGGTGGTTAAAGCCTTCTACATGCATATGGATAACGCAAATAGGCCCTCCGTTCAAATCAATAAGCGAATTCAGCGCACCCGACCAAAACGCGCTTAATGCAG
>SLAD01000219.1 GCA_007126995.1 Kiritimatiellia bacterium
ACTTGTATGTCAACTCGCCGGGTGGTTCGGTGACGGCCGGTTTGGCGATCTATGACACGATGCAGTTTTTGAAATGTGATGTAACCACCTATTGTGTGGGGCAGGCCGCCAGCATGGGCGCGGTGCTGCTGGCTGCAGGCGCGACCGGCAAGCGGTACGCGTTGCCCAATGCCCGGATCATGATCCATCAACCGTGGGGCGGTGTGCAGGGGCAAGCGTCGGATATCAGCATTCAGGCGAAAGAGATTCTGCGTCTGCGCGATACGCTGAATGGCATTCTGGCCTCCCATACCGGCAAGTCGATCGATGACATCGCGCGCGACACGGAGCGGGACTTTTTCATGAGTGCCGCCGAGGCCAAGACCTATGGGTTGGTGGATGAAGTGGTGAGCCAAAGCAAGAAGACCGACAAGAAAGACGATTAGGAAAGAGGAAACTGGTGGCGCGAACAGGAATACCCAAATGCTCGTTTTGCGGGAAACTGCAAAGTGAGGTGGAGCGGCTGATTGCCGGACCGAACGTCTGGATCTGCGACCAATGCGTCGATCTCTGCCAATCGCTGATTTCCAAGGATCAGCCACGCAAGGATAAGAAGCGTCAATCGAAGCTGGACGTGCCGAAGCCGCACGAGCTGAAGCAGCGCCTGGACGAGTACATCATCGGTCAGGACCATGCCAAGAAGGTCTTTGCCGTCGCGGTACACAATCACTACAAGCGTTTGAAGAACCGTCTGGACGGGGTGACGCGGGAAGACGATCCACACGCCGATGTTGAACTGGAAAAAAGCAACATCATGATGATCGGGCCGACCGGCTCGGGCAAAACGTTGTTGGCGAAGACGTTGGCCCGCATCCTCGATGTGCCGTTCAGTATTTCCGACGCCACCACCTTAACGGAAGCGGGTTACGTGGGCGAAGATGTGGAGAATATTCTCCTGCGCCTTCTACAGTCTGCGGACTTCAACGTCGAGCGGGCCGAGCGCGGGATTATCTATATTGATGAAATCGACAAGATCGGGCGCAAGACGGAAAACGTGTCGATCACCCGTGATGTGTCTGGCGAGGGTGTGCAACAGGCGTTGCTGAAGATCCTTGAGGGAACCGTGGCGAATATTCCTCCGCAGGGTGGCCGGAAGCATCCACAACAGGAATACATCAAGCTGAACACGGAACACATTCTCTTTATTTGCGGTGGCGCGTTTGTCGGGATCGATGAACTGATCAAGCGTCGGCGCGGCAAGGGAACGCTCGGATTTGGCGGGCAACCCCAGGCCGATGGCGAGGCCCCGCTCCTGCGCGCTGAGACGGAGGATCTGCTGCGTTTCGGTTTAATCCCGGAATTTGTGGGGCGGTTGCCAGTGGTGTGCAAGCTGGACGAATTAACCGAAGATGACTTGGTCCGCATTCTGACGGAGCCAAAGAACTCGATGGTTCGCCAATACACCAAGTTGTTGGCGATGGAAGGGGTCGACCTGTCGTTTACCCCCTCGGCATTGCGGGAAATTGCGCATATCGCCCAACAAAAGGGCACTGGCGCTCGGGGTTTACGCGCCATTCTTGAGCACATCATGCTTGATGTCATGTATGATATTCCCCACAAGGGAAATATCTCGAAGTACCGAATTGATAAGGCCGCAGTGACCGGGCATCACTCTGCCCTGGGCATCGGCGAGAAGAGCCTCAAGATCGCATCCTGATTACGGACGTCTTTCACGTCCAACGTTAGCGCGAGGATGGGTGGCTGTATGAAATGTATCGTTAATCGGCTGCGCCTTGCGCTGGTGCTGGGCATCCTGATTGTGGCCTCGTCCGTTGCGGCGCGGCATGTGCCTATTGTGATTATCCACACGACCGACTTGCATGGTCACGTCTGGCCCGCACGCGATTATGATGGAACGGAAAATATAGGTGGTCTATTACGCTGCGCGACGCTGATTGCAGAGTGGCGGGAGAAGCATCCTAATGTCCTGCTGGTTGACATGGGCGATTTGTATCAAGGCGCGATCGAAAGCTACCTCACGCGCGGCTTGATCATGAATCGGGCACTGGCTTGGCTCGATTACGATGCCTGGGTGCTCGGGAACCATGAGTTTGATTGGGGACTCGACATCCTGGCCACTGCCGTCAACGACTCGTCCGTACCCGTGCTGGGCGCCAATGTCGGCGGGCGCCCCGGCGCGCCCAATCCACTCTCGCGCGTCCGCCCCTATGTGATCCGCCAAGTCGACGGCGTACGAATTGCCCTGGTTGGGCTGACGACAGACGCGATTCCGACGTGGAGTCGGCCGCACTTATTGGGCGACGTTATCATCGAGGATTCCGTCGCGGCCCTGCGCCGTATCCTGCCCGCTGTGCGCGCCGAGCGTCCGGACATTATGGTGCTGCTTGCGCATCAGGGCTATCGCCCGTTTGGCGACAGCCCGGCCAATCAGATCAATCGTATCGCCCGGCACTTTCCGGAGTTCGATCTGATCCTGGGGGGACATAGTCATCAACCGGTCGATCAGACCTACGTGAACGGCATCCTGTATTCGCAAGCGGGCTACTACGGCATCTGGCTGGGTAAAGTGCGTTTGGTCTACGATACCGTGGCCCGTCGAATCATCGAAGAAACGGCGGAAGCAGTTCATATCGATGAGCAGATAGAGATGAATGCGGCGCTATTGGAGGCCTTGGAGCCGGACTTGATGCGCGCCCGGGAGCTGGCGAACCAACAAGTCGGTGAGTTGACCCACGGACTCACCGCGCGGTCTTCAACGCCGGGCCAGTCGGGTGTGCAGCAACTGATTTGCCGCGCCATTGCCGCTGCGGCCGGGGTGGATGTGGTGCTGCACGGAAGATTGGCGGACGAGTCGCTGACCGCCGGTCCCGTCTATCGCCACGACGTGTGGCGCATTGTCCCCTATGAAAATACTATTGGCGTCTTGCAGTTGACGGCGGGCGAATTGCAGGAAATTCTGGACGAAAACGTGGACCAAATTCAGCGGTCGCAATTTATAGGCGTTCATGGCATACAGTACGAGTTGCACGAGGCGGCCGAAGCCGGGAACCGCATACGCAATCTACGGCTGGCGGATGGATCGGCGATTCACCCGCGGCGACGCATAGGCGTGGCCTTGAATAGTTATGTGCTGGCGTCGGGCGGGATGCGATTTCCCGCAGTGCGGCGTCTGGCGGACGATCCGTTGACGCGTCTGGACATGACCGATATTGAGACGCGGGCCGCCGTGATTACGTATTTGCAGCGAAACCGCCCGCTTGCGGTCGAGGACAATGCGTCCGCCGTGCTGCGCGTGCGCGCATCGAATTAAGTGGTAACGAGTAGATGATGGTCTCGGTAGTTAAAAAATGGTTAACCGTGCGTAACCCGCAAGATGCGGTGGCGCTCCTGCTCTTGGGATTTGCCCTTTGTCTGCCCATTTCCGTATCGGTTGCTCAGCCTTTTGCCTACTGCGCGATCGTGTTGTGGTTCTTCTATTACGGGCGCTCCAGCCTGCGCGAATGGCGATCGAGCCCGTTCTTTTGGCCTGTCGTGGTTTTCGTCGTTTTGCTGCTGACCGGGGCGTTGTTCGGTCCGCGACCCGAATTCAGCATTCCGCGTTCGCGCCGACTCTTGTTGTTGCCGGTCATTTTTATGATGGGGTCCGTGTTCCGATTGGACGCCACGGATCCCCGTCGCTCCGCACTGGCGCCGCTTGCCCTTTTTGTGGCGGGCGGCACGCTGTTGGGTATCTGGGATATGTTGCGCGTCCCGGTCGAGCTGGCTGCCGGCACCGCCTTGTATGACACCGGCAACATGCGCGATCCGCAGCTTTATATGGTGAGCGTCTGCATGCTGATCGCGTGGTGGATTTATCGTCCGGCGGCGATTCCCTGGCCGGTGATCAGCGTGGTGACGGCGATCAATGTGGTCGGCTTGGTGTTGCACTTCAAGCGGGGCGTCTGGATCGCCTTCGCGCTCGCCGCGTTGTTGGTGTCCGGTTTGACGCGTCGCTATCAATTGGCGGTTCTGATTATTCTCGGCATGGTCGCGCTCTGCTTTATCCCGCAAACGCGCGAGCGATTGCAGCTCTTGCAGGAAGAACTCGAACAACGCACGGGTGGGCGACGGGTCCTGTGGTCCGAGGTCGCTCCCGGTCTCGTGCAGTCGTATCCGCTCGGTGCCGGTTTCCGCGGCTTGGAGCATGAAGATTATGCCG
>SLAD01000253.1 GCA_007126995.1 Kiritimatiellia bacterium
GGCCACGGTCTTCATATCGTCCTCTTTCATACCGCGCGTAGTTATCGCCGGCGTGCCCAAGCGAATGCCGGAGGTCACGAACGGGCTCTTCTGATCGAACGGAATGGCGTTCTTGTTGACGGTGATGCGGGCGTGATCCAACGCCGCTGCGGCATCTTTGCCGGACAGGTCCAGCGAGGTCAGGTCCACCAGCATCAAGTGATTGTCGGTCCCACCGGAAACAATCCGCAGACCACCCTGCTCCAATGCCGCCGCCAGCGTTTGGGCATTGCTGACGACTTGTTTCGCGTAGGCCTTGAACGACGGCTGCAAGGCCTCGTTGAAACAGACCGCTTTGCCGGCAATCGCATGCATCAGCGGGCCGCCCTGTACGCCCGGAAAAATTTGGCGATCAATATCCGCCGCAAAGCGTTCCTGACAAAGGATCAAGCCGCCGCGCGGACCGCGCAAGGTCTTGTGTGTCGTGGTTGTGACGAACTCACAATAGGGCACGGGACTAGGGTGACAGCCACCGGCGACCAAACCTGAAATGTGCGCCATATCCGCCATGAGATAGGCGCCCACGCCATCGGCGATCTTGCGGAGCCGCTTGAAATCGATGATGCGCGAGTAGGCGCTGGCGCCGCAGCATATGAGTTTTGGTTTGTTCTCGTCCGCCAGCCGCTCAATTTCATCGTAATCGATCAGCTCGGTTTCCTGATCCACGCCGTACTGGATGACATTGAAGAAGCGGCCTGAAAAGTTCACTTTGTGGCCGTGCGTCAAGTGACCGCCATGCGCCAGACTCATCGCCAGGATGGTGTCGCCCGGCTCCAACACCGCAAAGTACACCGCCATATTGGCCGTGCTACCGCTATGCGGCTGCACATTGGCATGTTCCGCGCCAAACAGCGTCTTGGCCCGCTCGATCGCGAGTCGCTCGGCCTGATCCACAAACTCGCAACCATGGTACCAACGCTTGCCGGGATAGCCCTCGGCATACTTGTTGGTCATGACGGAGCCTTGCGCCTCGCGCACCGCCCGGCTGGCATAGTTCTCCGAGGCAATCAATTCGATGTTCTCGCGCAGGCGACGGGATTCGCCGCGGATCGCCGCATAGAGTTCGGGATCGGAATCGTACAGTGCGACAGGGTCATCAATGGAATTGGAGTACTGCTGGATCTTCGTTAGTCGCCGGTCATGGCGACCGCCCGCCTCATATTCGCTCTCCAGCCATTCATCGGTAATCTCGATGGCCTCTTCGATGGTGTTGAGCGATCCCCCCAGCGTCAGCACGTTGACGTTGTTGTGCGTGCGTGCCATTTTCGCCATCCGCGGTGTGGTGCACAGCCCGGCCCGCACACGCGGAAAGCGATTGGCCATAATGCACATGCCGATGCCCGAGGTGCATACAAGGATACCGCGATCCGCGTCGCCGTCCGACACCGCGCGGCCCACCCGATTGGCATAGTCCGGATAATCGACGGAGTCGAGGCTGTTGCTGCCCAGATCGAGGACCGTGATATCCTGTTCCTGCAAATGTTTCTTCAGTGCTTCCTTAATTTCGAAGCCGCCGTGATCGGCGCCGATTGCAATCTTCATCCTGACTACCTTTCCTTAAGGGGAAGAGCTGATCTTCCCGGTATTTGCCAAATGTGAGAGAAAATCCGCTATGGCCGCATCAATCTGATCCCGCGTATAGCGATATACGTTCACGGACTGCCCGATCGGGTCCGCAATGTCCTCGGATTCGCCGGTCACGCCGAAAGACGTGATGCAGTGCACCTTATCCGCCAATTCCGGCCACTCCGCCACAATCCGGTCGCGGTGTCCCTGCGTCATCACCAAAACATAATCCGCCTCGGCCACCATCTCGCGGGTCAACTGCCGGCTGCGGTGAGCCGACGCGTCGATTTTCCGTTCCGCCAAGACCGTGATCGAGCCCTCGCTAGCCGACTGGCCGTTGCCCGCCATGACGCCCGCTGACGTCACCGTCCAACCTGGTTGCGCCCGCAAATACTGGCGCAACAGATACTCCGCCAGCGGACTGCGACAGGTGTTTCCGGTGCAGACCGCCAGAATCTGGCCGGTTTGAGAACTCATGATGCAGCCATAGGATAGACCGCGAAGGCAGTAGCGTCAATTGTCGCTATGAGGCAGACGGTTCTCGTTTACGTCGGCGTTCGGTTTGGGTATGGTGCCGCCATGGAGCTCAGTCGGGAGCAGCTAAGCGGAGTGGCCTGGCATTGTACGGATGTCGCGGAAGCGTTGCGCCTGATCGAGTCCGACCGCGATGGCCTGTCGTATGCGGCGGCGGAGGATCGCCTGCAACAGCTCGGGCCAAACAAGCTACGCGCCCGCAAAGGTCGCAGCCCCCTGGTCCGCTTCCTCAGCCACTTTCATAACATCCTCATTTATATTCTGCTGGCGGCAGCCGTGGTCACGGCCCTGCTGGATCACTGGCTCGATACGTGGGTGATTCTCGGCGTCGTGCTTGTCAACACCATCATCGGGTTCGTGCAGGAGGGCAAAGCCGAGCGCGCCCTGGAAGCAATCGCCCGCATGGTGTCATTGGAATGTACCGTGCAGCGGGACGGCGAGCAGGCGCGGATTCCGGCGGAAGAGCTGGTGCCGGGCGACATCGTCGTATTGCAAGCGGGCGACAAAGTCCCCGCCGACCTGCGCCTGCTGCAAGTCAATGAGCTCGCCATCGATGAGGCGATCCTGACCGGCGAATCGGTGCCCGTGCGCAAGACCAAGGAAACGGTCGACGAGTCGGCCACGCTGGGCGATCAAGCCTGCATGGCCTTTTCCAGCACACTCGTGACCGCCGGGTCAGGGCGCGGGCTAGTGGTGGCAACCGCGAACGATACCCAGATCGGCCGCATCAGCGAGCTGGTCGAGCAGACCGTGGAAGTAACGACGCCGTTGACGCGCCAGATTACCGAATTTGGGCGCGTGCTGGCCGGCGTGATCGTCGGGATTGCCATCTTCACCTTCGCCATCGGCGTATGGGTCTGGCAGGAAGCCTATGTCGACATGTTTCTCGCCGCCGTCGCGCTCGCGGTCGCCGCTATTCCGGAAGGCCTGCCCGCAATCATGACCATCACGCTGGCGCTGGGCGTGCAACGCATGGCGGGCCGCCATGCCATCATTCGCCGTCTACCCGCCGTCGACACGCTAGGAGCGGTGACGACGATCTGCTCGGATAAGACGGGCACGCTGACGCGCAATGAAATGATGCTGAAGCTGTTACGGACTGGCACGGATCGCTATCTGATCGACGGCAAAGGCTATGAGCCGGAAGGTGCGATTCGCTTTGTCGGCGCGAAAGGGGATTTCTTGCCCGCCGACCATCCGCCACTGATTGAATGCGCGCGGGCCGGCCTGTTGTGCAATGATGCCCGTATCACAAAAGACCCGGACGAGCCGCATTGGCAATGCGTGGGCGATCCAATGGAGGCGGCCCTCGTCGTCTTCGCGCGCAAGGCGGGTTTGGAGGAACGCAGCGAAAGGGAGCAGTGGGAACGGATTGATGAAATTCCCTTCGATGCCCGGAATCGTTACATGGCCACGCTGCATCGCCAGCCAGACCAATCCGGTTCCGTCATTTATCTCAAGGGTGCGCCCGAGGTGCTGATGGGCTTGTGCGCCGACGAATTGCATCGAGACGGTATACGGGAGCTGCACGTCGACGACTGGAACGGCCATTATGAAGCCCTCGCCAGTGCAGGCACACGCGTGCTGGCACTGGCCAAGATTGAATTGGACCAGCCGGTCGAAAAATTGACGCCCGACCTGTTCCAAGGCAAAGCATTGTGGTTGGGCGTGATCGGTATCTATGATCCGCCGCGCGACGAAGCCATCGCGGCTGTGCGGGACTGCAAAACTGCGGGCATTCGCGTTAAGATGCTGACGGGCGACCATGCCTTGACCGCCAAGGCCATCGGCGCGCAAATGGGTATCGGCGACGGGGAACACGCCCTGACCGGCCGCGAAATCGAGGAAATGGATGACGCTGCGCTGGCCGATACGGTGGCCGAAGTCGACGTCTTTGCGCGTGTCAGCCCGGAGCATAAGCTGCGTCTGGTCAAGGCATTGCAAACGCGCGGGGAAGTCGTTGCGATGACCGGTGACGGGGTTAATGATGCGCCCGCCCTGAAGTGCGCCAATGTCGGTGTCGCGATGGGCATCAAAGGGACCGAGGTGTCGAAA
>SLAD01000384.1 GCA_007126995.1 Kiritimatiellia bacterium
ATAGCTCATTGCCATCCCGCCAGCCTGCCCGATGGCCGCGACCGAATCCCGCGGTCGCCCCTGATAGGCGGCAATCCGGTCATGGTTCCCGAAAATGGACTCCAGATCATTGTGAGGATGATTCCAGGCCGCGCCATAATTCTGCGTAGGTTTCAGGCGCATGGAGTCATGCGCATACTGAACGCGCGAGTCTTGCCCCACCCCGCTGTTCCATTCCGGCCAGTAGATCGGCTGGTGATTATGCCAGAATCGCGTTACGTGAACATTGCTGTTGGCATCGACATCGGCGCTTGTTCCCCAAAAGAAACCCAGCCCCAACGCTAAAAATACGGTAATCCGACCCAATTTGGTCCATGCATGCATAGTTTTTCTCCAATTAAATTGCTGACAGGTAAAACGGTACACCTGGCCACAGAACAGGTAAAGCGTTTTTTCATTTTCTGTCAAAATAGCGTTAAAAGGCCAAAAATGGGCGGGGAAAGTGACCGACGCCGTTTATAGATCACGCATTTCCACCCACTTAACGGCTTCGCGCAAAAGCTGGGCGGCATCCTCGGCACCGATCTTCTTCTTGATCCGGGCACGGTGTACCTCGACGGTGCGCGCGCTTAAACCGAACTTTTCCGCGATCTTGCGCGTGGTCAAACCACGCCCGAGACATTCGAAGATCTCTTTTTCACGGTCCGTGAGCTGGTCGACACCCGAATCCCCAGCCTCCTCGTCACCCGCGATGTACGTTCGCAACATCCGGGCATTGATATCCCCGCTCACGTACATCCCGCCAGCCAGCACCTTGCGCAGAGCGTCCACCAACACTTCGTCGGCATCCTCTTTCATGACATACCCCTGCGCCCCGGCCCGCAACGCTTTCTCCGCGTGCGTGGACTCGTCGTGCATGCTCAACACCAACATCGGCAACGTGATCCCCTCCGCGCGCGCCGTGCGGATCAATTCCAGTCCGCTGCGATCATGCAAGATCAGGTCCACCACCGCCGCATCGGGTTTCAACGTGCGTAGCGCTTCGAGCGCCTCGTCATACGTGCCGGCCTCACCGCAGACCTCCAAGTCCTTGGCTGCGGATAGCAGAACGCCAATGCCATGACGCACAATACCGTGGTCATCGATCAGCAAAATGCGGCGCGAGGAAGTCGTTGGTGTGCTCATGCTGCAACTATAGCGAAACAGACCTACGCACGACAAAGGCAAAAATTCAGGGCAAACGCATCAACAATTCCGTGTCTTTCAGAATTCTCGATTCCTGAATAAATCAACACACCCATTAGGCGGTGGACGATCTTACCGGGCAAACCGGAATCCACATCCTAATGGACGCGGCTTCACTTCTATTTAAACCGCCCTAAGCCCGCATACACTTCACCTAATCGCCGCTTGAACTCGTCGAAGTTGTACGTGTCGCGGATCAGCGACTGTCCGCGGGCTGCCAGCCGCTGACGCAGGGCAGGATCATCCACCAGTGCGCACAAGCCGTCCGCGAAGTCGGTGGGAATCGGCTGAACAAAACGCGCGGTGTCGTCATCCAAAATCAAGCGATTGGCCTGATTGTCCGTGGCGAGGATACAGCGTCCCACCTTTAAGTAATCCAGCAGCTTCAACGGGGTATTGGTCCCGGCAATGCGCGATGAGAGCAGGACATCGGAGGCGGCAAGATAATTCGGTAATTCATCGGGCGAAATTTTGCCCAGGAAGGTTACGGCATCGGCCGCCGAGCCGAGGCGCCTGCGCCGCTCGGCGATCTCGGCTGCGGTGCCGCCGATGATCACGAAGCGTGCTTGCGACTTTTGTTGGATCACAAGCGGGATGGCGTCAAACAGCAAATCGATGCCCTGATAGACGGCAAACGAACCGACATAGGTAATCAACACTTCATCCGGTTGCTGCTGCAATTCATCCCGGATCGCAGCGACGCGCTCGGGCACCGGCTCTTCCAGCGAGGAGGCAATGTCAAAGATGTGATGACACGGCGTATCCGGCGCGATCGCTTGCGCCTGCGCCACCAAGGCCGGCCCGGTACCGATCACGGCATCGGCCTGCTTCACCGCATGGGTTTCCAAGCGAGCGTAGGCGGCCATGACGAGATTTCTCAGCCCCCTTTTGCGATAGGAGCCGGGATCCGAGTGCTTCTCGAAGATGAATCGCGCTTGACTGCGTCGCGCCAGCGACGGCGCGAAAATGCCGGCATCCTCGACGGCATGAATAAAGTCGTACCGCTGCTCGCGGATCAATTGGCGCGCGCGTCGCCAGAGCTTGAAATCGAAAATGAGTTTCCAAGGCGATGGCCCGATCGGGATATCGCGGAGCGTGCCGAAATTAGCGACCCGGATGATGCGGACGCGGTCCGCGTGCCGGTCTTCGCCGAACGGCAGACAAAGCAAATCTACCTCGTAGCCCAACTCGGCCAACGCCAGCATATTAAAGGAGACGCGGATCGGCGAACCACGCCACTGGAAGTAGGGCTGCGGCGAGATAAAGAGCACCCGTTGGCGAGCAGTCTCGCTCATGGCGTGCCCACCTGCTTTTGGGCGCGATGACGCTGCATACGTTGCAGCATGGTGAGAGGGGTGTTGCGTTGCCCGAAGCGGGTCAGTTCCGCGACCGGCACCCGCAGCATGTTCCGGGCCGACGTAAGCGGCTGTTGCGGATCAAAATCCGCCTCCACCCGGATGCCGTAGCCGCCGACTTGCTGTTCATCGCCGGCGAACGGCAACGGGTCGGTACCCGCCAGCACGCGACGCTGCGGGGACCGCATCGGCGACGGGGTCGGCCAGCCCAGCGGCCGCAAGGCGGAATCGCCCAGCCAAAGATCGTCCGGACCGAATTGCTCCAGCAGCGCCGCCACCACCTTGGCCCGATGAAACAGCCATTTTCCGGGGGCCCACGCCAGTACCGGAACGGCGCCACTCGCATGAACCTGTTCAATAAGCTCAGCCGCCGGTTGCCCGTCCGCACTATCGGGATTGCCGGCCAAGGCGAGGATTTCGACGCGCTCGCGAGCCACCAGTTGACGCCCCTGAAAGATCCACAAGGGATCACCGCCCGCAGGGCGCACTTCCGCCACGTGCGGTTCCGCACCTGCCGTGACTTGCCAATCCGCCGGGAGGCGATGCTCGCCACTGAGCAGTTGCTCGAAATAGTCGTGGCCTGCGGCCTCGGTCAAGAACAGGGCATAGCAAGGCGACGCCGTTTGCGCGAGCTGGCGCAGCCGCTGTAGACCTTGACGGAAAAGTGCGGAAGGATCGTGGGCGGGATAAACATGCACATGCGTGTCAGCCAGCCACTCCATTCTATTCAAGCTCCTGCAAGCGCACGCCTGCCACCGCCACCTGTCCCTGACCTTCGAACCAGACCCGGGCTTCGGCGAGCAGAAACTGCTCAGCGGTGAACGGCACCTCGATCGCGGTCCATTCATCGTATTGGCCGACCGCTTGCTCCGCCATCACAATTCGCCCGAAGTCACCTGCCACGTCCAACTTCAATGCGCCGGGCTCGCTGCTGCGCAGTTCGAACGTCATCGTATAATCTGCGGGATGGATAAAATAGTAGCGCCCGAAGATAATATAGCCCGGCCGGTGATGGGCGCCATCAGCAACATGAATGCGGATATTGCGCTCCGGCTCGACATCCCTGCCGCCCGTTTGCATTCCCATCGGACCGATCGGCAACTCCATAGTCAGCGGCTCCGTCGGTTCCGGGGCATCCACCAGATGAGGTCGGCCGTCCCTCGTGGTCAGCAAGAGCGGTGTACGATCCGCAAAATAGCGGACCATACTGCGATGGGCCGTTGGCATCCAGAACGCCACCACCGGATCACTATCCAGGCCGCGCGGATTAAAAATCATATCGTTGCCCACCGCAAAGGCTTCGGGGTGCTCGACGGGATTAATGAACACCAGACTGTTCGGCGGCGCCGCCGCAATCGCATCCATGACCGCGCGACGCGGTTCATTGAACGCCTGCAACTCTTGTCCTTTTTCGATTGAAAGGCGCACACCAAAAACGAGCGCCACCATCATAACCGCCATCGCCGGCCAGACCGAAAAGCGGCGAATGATGCGCTGGACGCCGAGCGCGCCACTGACCGCGATGAAGGGTAACAGCTCGAAATAGTAGCTCGGACCGGCATCGCGGGGGCCGACATACCAGAAATAGGTGTAGCCCAAGACC
>SLAD01000294.1 GCA_007126995.1 Kiritimatiellia bacterium
GGCGGCATGGTGCTGATTCCAGCGGGGTCCTTCCAAAGGGGGGATGCCTTCAGCGAGGGGGAGACGGCCGAGCTTCCCGTGCGTGAAATCACTGTCAGCGCCTTCTACATGGACCAGTATCCTATAACCAAGGCGTTATGGGACGAGGTTCGGGATTGGGCCGATAGCGTAGGCTTGGTTTACACGAACCTGTCTTTTGTTACTGCCAAAGGCCCCAGCCATCCCGTTTATTCGGTAAGCTGGTTTTCAGCCGTGAAATGGGCGAACGCGCGTAGTGAACGTGATGGGCTGACGCCCGTTTATTACACATCCGCCGCGTTTACGACGGTGTACAGGACGGGCCTCGCAATTCCTCACGCCAACTGGGCGGCCAACGGCTATCGCCTACCGACCGAGGCCGAGTGGGAGAAGCGGCTCGGGGCGGGGTGCAGGGACGGCGTTTCCCTTGGGCCGACGGCAACACCATCGCCCACACACGGGCGAATTACTTTGCCGCCCCTGCAACCGACGATTACGACGTGAGTGCCACCAGCGGTCTCCATCCCGACCATGACGGAGGATTGAATATGCGCACCAGTCCGGTAGGTTCGTTCCCACCCAACGGGTATGGACTTTACGATATGGCGGGGAACCTCTGGGAGTGGTGCTGGGATTGGTTCAGCGATACGTACTATGCGGAATCGCCCGCGGCCGATCCTCTGGGCCCGACGACGGGCTCGAACCGAGTGCTTCGTGGTGGCGCTTTCAACGAAAGCGGCTATCATAACCGTGTTGCCCGGCGCTACGGAGATTATTTCTTCGGACCCGGCGGTCATGCTACCACCGTGGGCTTCCGCCTGGTGCGGAATGCGCCATAGAACCGTAGTCTTCCATCAAGACACGCAAGACCGAGTTCAGCCCCTAAAAACCAATTCTAGCACCCATTGCCAGAGATTATGGGGAGATTATGGGATCACGTCTCCATATGAAGCGGATCGGGATTGCCCGTTAATGGGCATCCCTATGCGGCCCTCCCCCTGCGGCCCGCGATCCCATCATGCAACGGGAGGGTGAGGCTCCCGCCGAACCATGACCATGGCCCGATCATGGTCTCGTGCTGGCTCCAGCGGCTCACCGTGACGCCTCGCCCCACCTATCCCATCGCGTGATGCGATTCCCTTTGCTCAACATTTGGCCGAGGCGTATGCTGTGCGATTATGAACGCGATGCCTACGTCGCCAAATCAGCGGGCTGCGATTTTCAAGGCGCGCGCATTGACCAAGACCTACCTGATGGGCGAGGTCAAGATTCAGGCTTTGCGCGGTTTGGACTTGGATCTGTATGCGGGCGAGCTGGCGGTGCTGTTGGGGCCGTCGGGCTGCGGCAAATCGACGCTGCTGAACATCCTGGGCGGACTGGATGTGGCGACGTCCGGAACCGTGCAGTACAAGGACCAAACGCTTTCGACTGCGACCGAACGCCAATTGACGCAGTACCGCCGTCAAGAGGTCGGCTTTGTCTTCCAGTTCTACAACATGATCCCGAGCCTGACCGCGCGTGAGAACGTTGCCATTGTCACCGAAATCGCCGAGGACCCGATTTCACCGGAAGACGCCTTGGCGCTCGTGGGCTTGAAAGAGCGTATGGATCATTTTCCATCACAATTGTCGGGCGGCGAACAACAGCGCGTCGCGATCGCCCGCGCGATTGCCAAGCGGCCGGCGGTGTTGTTGTGCGACGAACCGACCGGGGCATTGGATTCGAAGACGAGCGTGTCGGTGTTGGAAGCGATTCAGCAGATCAATGATGAGCTGAAGACGACGACGGCGCTGATCACGCACAATGAAGTGATCGGCGAAATGGCGGATCGTGTGATCCGCATGCGCGACGGGCAGATTCAAGAGGTGACCGGGAATCCGCAGCGCCGCCCGCCGCATGAGCTATCCTGGTGATGCCGTATGCGTGCCCTGAACCGCAAAGTATTGCGCGATATGCTGTCCATGAAAGGACAGATCGCGGCGATTGCCGCCGTTATCGCGGCCGGCATCATGACGCTGATTGTCTCCGCGACCACGATTGACGCCTTAACCCGCACCAAGGATCGCTTTTATCGCGACTTTGCCTTCGCCGAAGTGTTTGCGGACCTGACCCGGGCCCCCGATCACGTGGAAACGCGTATCCAGGAGATCCCGGGCGTGAACCGGGTGCAAACGCGCGTGGCGGCGATGGCCCGGCTGGAAGTGGCCGATTATCCTGACCCGATTCGCGGTCTGTTTGTTTCGATCCCAGACGGCCACGAGCCCGACATCAATCGGCTCTTTTTGCGGGAGGGGCGATTCCCGGAATCCGAGCGTAGCGAGGAGGTGCTCGTCAGCGCCGCGTTCGCGGAAGCGCACGGCTTGCGCGCCGGCGATTCGTTGCGCGCGATCATTCGCGGCGGCCTAGAGGAGTTGACGATTGTAGGCTTGGCGCTGTCGCCGGAACAGGTATACCAGATTGCCCCAACCGACTTGTTTCCGGATTACGAGCGGTACGCGGTGCTGTGGATGGGGCGACGCGCCCTGTCCCGCGCCTATGGCATGGAGGGGGCCTTTAATCAAGTGGCGTTAACCGTGCAGCGCGGCGCATCGGCGGATCGCGTGATCGAGGAACTCGATTGGCTGTTGGCTCCGTATGGCGGGATCGGTGCGTACGCGCGCGCGGATCAATCATCGCACCGTTGGCTGGCGGAAGAGCTCGAACAACTACGGGGCATGGCGCGGGTGATGCCGGTCATCTTTTTGGCGGTGGCGGCCTTTCTGCTGCATGTGTTGATGGGGCGCATCATTCGGACGCAGCGCGAGCAGATCGCGGTGCTCAAAGCATTCGGCTATCGCAATCTTGAGATGGGTATGCATTTCGGCGGCTTGACCGTGGGTATCGTGTCGGTAGGGGCGATCGTCGGCATTGCGCTGGGGGCTTGGGCGGCGGCCGGATTAGGGCAGGTCTACCTGCACTATTTCCTGTTTCCCGAGCTGGATTTTCGTGTCCGTCCACACGTTATCCTATTGGGGGTAGTGGTTGCCGGCGGCGCGGCCTGCTTTGGCGCGTTCGCCGCCGTACGCGCCGCGATCCAATTGCCGCCGGCTGAGGCCATGCGACCCGCCGCGCCCGAGAAGTTTACGTCGGGCCGGGTCGAGCATTTGCCTTTCATCCGCGCGTTAGGGCAGCCGACCCGCATCATTTTCCGAAACCTGTCGCGACACCCGCTCAAGACCTCACTGTCGGTGCTCGGGATTAGTTGCTCAACCGCATTGCTCTTGGTGGGTAGCTTTCAGTTTCAAGCCGTCGAACATATGATCGATATCCAGTACCGCTTGGTCCAGCGCATGGACCTGCACCTGACGTTCACCGATCCGACCCCGGAACGCGCCCTGCAGGAGTTGCGACATCAGCCCGGCGTCCTGTACGCGGAGGGCTATCGCGCGGTGCCGGTCCGTTTACGGCACGGCGTCATGAGTTACCAAACCAGTATCTTCGGGATGGAGTCCGGCTCCGCGTTGAGGGGCCTGTTGGATGCCGATTATCAGCCGGTGGCGCTTCCGGATGAAGGGCTATTGTTGACGTGGTACCTGGCCGACTATTTGGGGCTGGAGCCCGGCATGGAGGTGCAGGTTGAGATCTTGGAGGGGCATCAGCGCACGTTGGACGTGCCGCTGGCGGGCACCGTGGATGAGCCGCTCGGTGTCAGTGCCTACATGGAGCGGCGCGCACTGAACCGCTTGATGCGCGAGGGGTCGGCCGTTTCGGGGGCGATGTTGCTGATTGATCGCACTCAGGAGCCGCTCTTGTATGAACGGTTATGGGATCAGGCCCGCGTGGCGGGGATCGGTCTGGTGCGCGATGCGGAGCGGATCTTTCGTGAGCACGTATCGGACACGGTGTTGGGCTTCATGATGGTGTTGCTGCTGTGCGCCGGCTCGATCGCCTTTGCCGTGGTGTACAACAATGCGCGCATGGCGCTGGCGGAACGGGGCCGGGAACTCGCGACGTTGCGGGTGCTGGGCTTTACGCAGGCCGAAGTCAGTTGGATCTTAGTGGGCGAGATCATGTTGTTGACCCTTGCAGCCATCCCATTGGGATGGCTGCTGGGTACCGGCTTCGCTGATGCACTGAATCAAGCGATGACCATTGATATGTATCGCATCCCGTTCATTGTGAC
>SLAD01000017.1 GCA_007126995.1 Kiritimatiellia bacterium
ATCGAGCATGCCGGAGGAAAAAGCCACCAAGATCAAGGTCAAGGCAGCCGCCCACGCCAGATAATGACGCAGCCACTGCTTCATGATTCCGCTCTTCAACGACATGGTCCGAGCCACTATTCCTTAAAGCGATAGCCTACACCGCGAATGGTTTCGATGTAGTCCGCGCACGGCCCCAGTTTACGTCGCAATCCGACCATTTGCACGTCAACCGAGCGCTCGGTGACAGCATAGTCCTCGCCCTTCACCGCGTCCACGATCTGCTGACGCGTGAAGACCCAACCGGGCTTACGCGCTAGAAAATGGAGCACGCGAAATTCCGTGGCCGTTAAATCCACGGGCTCCCCTTGCACCGTCACTTGATGGCGAATGGGATCGATCGACAGCTTATCCAGATTCAGCGCGACATGTTCCGGGGGTATTTCCTTCATTTTACGCCGCAGACAGGCCCGCACGCGGGCTAGCAGCACCTTGGGACTGAATGGCTTGGTGATATAATCTTCCGCTCCCAATTCCAGACCAACAATAATGTCCGACTCTTCGCTACGGGCCGTCAATATGATGATGGGAATATTCAAGGACTTGGGATTACTCTTCAATATCTTGCAGACTTCAAGCCCGCCCATGCCCGGCAACATCAAATCCAGAATGATGAGACGCGGTGGATTCTGCTGTACTTCAAGCAGGGCATCCTCGCCCGAGCCTGCCACGACGGCATGGTAACCTTCCTGAGCGAGATTGTATCGCACCAGTTCCTGAATATCTTCTTCATCTTCGACAATTAATATGCGCTCTTTCGGCATGGCAACTCCTTTGCAGGCGAACGAATTCAGCTTTTCAGCAGACGTACCCTAGAGGCACCGTATTTGATTTTGATTAGGATTTGCTAAAAAGCTAGTAAACATTTCCGGCGTGGATCAGGACTTCACCGCAACACTTACTCGGACTTGTCCGGCGTAGCCTTGGCGAAGTCGGATACACTCGACCCGCTTGCGGCGATTCGGTTCCTGCTCAGCGGAAGCGCAGGAACATGATCCGAGCAGGCCTGGATCAATGTCCCGGCTCATCCAGCTTGCCGCGCCGTAGCTCCGGCCCCGACGCGCCTCGCTGTCGGGGGCCGGACGAAGGCGGGAGGTTTCGCCCTACCGAATCAAGACGCGACCCGTATGTCTTGCCGCGCTGCGAGACTTTTTGAGACAGACTCGGCAGAGCCTCGACCTCCCGATCCCATCACGCTGCGGCGAGGCGTCTCGCCGAGCCGTGATACTGAACCGAGCATGAAAGGAACAGGCCACATCATAAAGAAACTCTCCGGCGACCAAAGCCGCCGGAGAGTGTTACACCATTCGCTCAAACGATCCTTAGAACAACATGCGCCATGCGGTGGTGACCGTGAGGCCATCCAAGGTCCCGGCATCGGTGTTCTTGAGTTCGGCCAACTCTGCGCCCAGCATCAACTTGTGCGCGTGACCGGCGAAATAGTAGTTCAGGCCCACATACAGCGACTGATACTCGTCCCCCGCCTGGGGATCGCGTAACACGACGTCCTCCTCATCGCGCTCGACCGCCAGCGAGGGGACATCACGCAGGTACCGGCCGGGGGCACGAATCCCTCCTTCATCGTCCGCCTCAATCCACTCATAACGCACGACGGCTTGCAAGGCGTCCGTCAGGTAATAGGACGGCATCACGTAGAAGCCCGAGATCTTCGAGCCGTCGTTGTCGCCCTGCATGAATTCTGCGCGCAAATCGAAGGGACCGGACGCAAAGTGACCGGCGATGGTGAAGGCATCGTCATAACGTGAGCCAAACAGCCCCCCTTCATCATCACTGTTCAGATAGACGGCTTGCAGGAAGAACTGGTTATTCTCACCGACAAAGTCGTCGAGCGTCAAACGCGAGTAGGCATTAAACAGGTATCGTGCATCCGAGCCTCCCGCGTTGCGGTTGCTGCGGTCGTTGTAGACGCCGCCACCGTAGCTGAACAAGCCGGCTGTTCCGTCCAACGATAATCCGGTCATGGGTCCCGGCGCAGCGACGAGGCTGTTGAGCAACGTACGCTCGACGGTCAGGATCGCGCCAGAAGAGGTATTCTCCTCAAGACTGGATCGTGGCTTGTCATATCCCATTTTGATATTCGCCGGGGCGTATGCGCTCCACTGAATGAAGGCTGACCGCATGGACAGATCAGACCCCGGCACAAGATTGGCCTCCAACTGGGCACGGAAATCGTCGGCCAGCGTGCCGGTCAATCCAAGACGGACACGGCGAACCTCAAACGTCGTGAAGTCGTCGCTGCCCTCATCATTGTCTGCCCGCGCGTAACCGAACTGCGCCTGGATGCGACCCCGGATTGCCAAATCGGACACCGCCCGCCCAGCCGGCCGCACGGTATAGGTCGGCTGACTAGCGCGGAGATCTTGCGCTTGTTCGCTGGTGATGATGTTGTTTCCTTCCAGCACGGACAACAGGTCGTCCATGGTTGCCTGGGCCGGAAGCGCACTACCTGAAAGCAATGCGATGGCTGCTCCACATAATATGCTGCGATATAAATGTTCTCTCATTCGTCTTCTACTCCTATGTAACGTTATTCGTTGATCGGGATTCCGTTTGAACTCCCCCGCCCCACACATCCGACTGAGTTTGTCTCAATCGCGGCTGAACGTAGGTGGCCTTACTTTGCTGAGCATGAGTGGCAAGTTAGAAATCCGTTCGAAGCGACTCGGAGGCGCAGAGCTCCGCCTACATCTCTGGTTTTATGATCTCTTGATTGCCCCCATGGGAGGGTCGAGCTCCGCGAGACCGTATTCCCGACTTTTTATCGGCGGCGTCAGCTTTTGCTGATGGGCCGCGCCGGGCGGTACCTACATCAATTTCTAATCTGCCGCTGATGCGGCGGAAACGGCGTCCGTGAATAGTCCTGCCCAACGTGAGCCCGGCCCATGCCGGGATCGGCCGGAATCGGCTGACGCGTACGGGCTTCTAATGGCGCGCTCATCAAATCCTAATGAAAAACCTCTTTCATCACGCCCGAACGAAAGAGGTGGAATCCGAAACGGAGGACAACAGACGATGCAGATGAAGAAGACAATGAAAATGAGTATGGTGGCGCTGGCCTTGGCCGGCGTTGCAGGACAGACGCAAGCACAATTGAGCGTCGATGCCGAGCTGCCTGAATACACTCCGGTTGCTGGTATTTCCGGCAACCTCAACTCGATCGGTTCGGATACCTTGAACAACCTGATGTTGATGTGGGCGGAAGGCTTCCGGGCCATCTACCCGAATGTCAACATTCAGATCCAAGGCGCCGGTTCGTCGACAGCGCCGGCCGCGCTGATCGATGGCACCGCCCAAATCGGTCCGATGAGCCGCCCGATGACCGGATCCGAAATCGACCGCTTCGAAGCCCGATACGGCTACGCCCCCACGGAAGTGCGGGTCGGCATTGATGCCCTCGCCGTCTTCGTGCATCGCGACAATCCGATCGAAGGACTGAACCTGCAGCAAATCGACTCGATCTTCTCGAGCACCTACCGCTTGGGCGGCAGCCCGATCTTGAACTGGGGTCAAGCGGGCTTGTCCGGCGATTGGGCGAATCGTCCCATCTCCTTGTACGGCCGCAACAGCGTCAGCGGCACCTATGGCTTGTTCAAGAACATCGCACTGGGTGGTGGCGACTTTGACGACGCCCGTTATCAGGAACAGCCCGGCTCCTCCACGGTGGTTCAGTCAATTACCGCGGATCGCTTCGGGATCGGGTACTCCGGCATCGGCTACGGCACGTCCGGCGTGCGCGCAATCGCGGTCGGCCCCGGCGACAGCGAGGAACTGTTTGAGCCGACGCCCGAGAATTGCATCTCGGGTGACTATCCGCTGGCCCGCTTCTTGATGGTGTACGTCAACAAGAACCCACGCGAACCGATGGATCGCCTCACCTATGAGTTCATCCGCTTCATCAACTCGCGGCAAGGCCAGGAAGTGGTTGTTCGCGATGGCTTCTTCCCGTTGCCGGCTCTCGTGGCTGAGGAAACAATGGAGAAACTGAAGTAACCGATCATGACCTGGTTGCAGGGACGCATCGGCGGATGCGTCCCTGCTAACCAACCTTTTCGACGCTCCTCATGCCCAAGACACCGCCCACTCCCCGGCCCGCCGTTCCCGAACGGTTCGTTGTCTCTC
>SLAD01000426.1 GCA_007126995.1 Kiritimatiellia bacterium
CGTTGAGCGGCGTGAACGGCGGGAAAGCCGTCTGGACCGTTCGCGTCTGGGCGCTGCCCGAGGTGTTCAACCCAATCAGCAAGAGGCCTTCGCCTTGGTCGGGCTCCTGATTGCCGTTTAGGTCCTCGTACCGCTCGAAGGCGTAGAATCCACCTTCGCTCCAGCGTTCCCACTCGCGCCCGCGGGCGAAATTGTTATTGATGTAGACGAGGTTCGGGATGCGATTCAATTCATAGTCGCCCAAGGCGCCGGGATGACCGGGCAGCATCCACGTGTTCACCTTGCTTTCGTTGTTGGCCAGGTTATTGCCCGTGCTGTACACGATCGGGATGCCGACGCGCGTCAGGATGTAGGCATAACCGAGGTCACGCCGCCACGGCGGCGTCTCGTCATGGCTCTCGATGAACATCACGCCCTCTTCGGGGCTGAAGCCGGCGAACGAACTCAGCGCCGCCAGATTCCCGCCATCGAAGGCCGGCCAAATCATTTGACTCTTGCGCGGGAAATCGATGTAGCGGAAGGCATTGCCGTAATTGCGCCAATAATCAATTTCGCTTTGGCTGCCGATAAAGAACTCGGAAAAGATGAGGGCCGTGTCGCGGCGACGCAGATCGTTCTGATACATCTCATCCACGTTGCCCCAGTTCGAGAAACCGCGCCGGCTCTTGTAGCTATATTGCAATTCGTGATTGAATGTGCCCACTTCGCCCGGCGTACCAAAGAAATCGGCGATCACGTGCTTGGGCGCATCAAAGCGGGCCCCGTCAAAGTTCATCGCGTCGCCCAGCCAGACGATCCAACGGTTCAGGAAATCAACCGGATGTTCTTCGGGCAAGGCATCGCCCGGACCATGGAAGGGATACAAATCATATTGGCCCGGTTGCCGCACAAACTCATCCGGCGTCGCGAAATGGGGCGGATTGACCGAAAAGCGGTTATCGCGCTCTGTGACGATATCGATCAGGCTCACCAGCTCCTGCTGGAAGGTCAGGCCCCAACCATCATTGATATCGCCCCACGCATTCATGCGCTCGGAGCGCCGGAAACCGCCCGGCTCGTTGCTATTCCACCAGCCATGGAAATCGTTCGGACGCATGCCCGGATAGGTCCAGAAATGCGGCCCGTTGCCGGCATGGTTCATGACAATATCGGGATAGATCTTGATATCGGTCTGGTGCGCGTTGTCCACCATCTTGCGCAGATGCCCGCGGGTCCCGTAGCGCGTGGCGCGATCACCGCGCTGCGGCACATCGCCGATGTCGAATCGGTCGAACAGGCTGTAGCCGACATTGCCGCCCCCCGCGAATTGCCCCCCGGAAACCGGCGATTTCGCCGGCGACGGGTGCCAAATACCGGCATAGCCGATTTCGGCGATTTCGGGCAGGCGCCGATAGATTTCCTCCCACTCCGTTTCAAATAGCTGAAGAATGACCTCAGACCGGGCCTCTTTGACCGAGCCGAAAAGCATCAGCAGCCCCGCGGCCACAAACACGAAACATTTTAACCATGATTTCATAACAATTTCCTTCTGAAAAGAGACCACAGGCCTACTATTTGTTGAAACGTTTTACGAATATAGCCCACGATTCGATTTTTGTTCAATCGAAAATCAAAAAATATTTGTTTTCGGGCGAAAATGGGCCATTCGTGAGCGAGCTCTGTCCCTAGCACTCTTCGTGCCGCTTCGTGAGCTTCGTGGTGAACCGAATCGTTGGAAACCCCCATTGACGCGGTCACCGGAGGCGCCAAGGGCTAAGAATCGCGTTGCCTGGCCATTGACATCGCGCGTATCCTTGCCGGTATGAATATTGCGATCATTGGCAGTGGCGTGTCCGGCCTGGGGGCGGCCTATTTGTTACAGCGCCGGCATCAGGTGACGCTGTTTGAGCAGGCGTCCTGGGTGGGCGGCCATGCCCACACGGTGGAGGCGAACGGGCAACCGGTGGATACCGGATTCATTGTCTATAATGAGACCAATTATCCTCTTCTCACCCGCTTGTTTCGCGAGCTGGGCGTGCAAACGGCTCCGACGGACATGTCGTTTGGGATGCATAATGCGGCAACCGGAGTCGCCTACTCGAGTCGGGGCCTGGGCGGGCTGCTGGCGCGGCCACGCAATCTGTTCAGCCCACGCCTCTATCGCATGATCCGGGAGCTGGGCCGCTTCAATCGCTTGGCGCGCGCGGCTTTGGCCGAGAATCGGCATGGCGACATCACTCTCGGTGAGTTTCTCGAGGGGCACGGATTTACGGACGTGCTGAAACTCGATTATATCGTACCGATGTCCGCCGCAATTTGGTCGGCGCCGCCCGGTCGCATGCTGGGCTTTCCGGCGCTGACCTTCTTCCGGTTCTTCCACAATCACAGCCTGCTAAGCTATTCCCCTGATGTGCCGTGGCGCACGGTGGTGGGCGGTAGCCGGGAATATGTGCGGGCCCTGATCAAACCGATGGCCGGGCGCGTGCAGTGCAACTGTCCGGTGCGCGCGGTGACGCGCCTGCCCGACGCGGTGCGCCTTTCCTTTGCCGATCGTCCGGATGAGACCTTTGACCAGGTCGTGATCGCCACTCACGCTGATCAAGCGCTGCGCCTGCTGGCGGATCCGAGCGATGAGGAGCGGCGGCTGTTGCAGCGGTTCCCGTATCAGGCCAATCGCGTGGTCCTGCATGGCGACACCTCCGTGCTGCCGCCCTATCGGCGGGCCTGGGCCTCGTGGACCGTGGACATGCCGTCAGCCGAACAGCTCGATCAGCCAATTGCGATGACCTATGACATGAATCGCTTGCAGAACATCCCCTTACCGCAGCGCTATTTGGTGACGCTAAACCCGCCTCAGCGCTGGCAGCCCGGGGCCGCAGGGCCAATCTATTATCAAACGGATTACACGCATCCGGCGTATGACAACGAGAGCTTTCGCGTGCAGCCCGAGCTGGTGCGCTTGAACGGGCAGCGCTTGACCTATTTTTGCGGCGCGTATTTCGGGTACGGTTTTCATGAGGACGGGTTGCGGTCCGGCGTTGAGGTGGCGCGCGCCCTCGGGGTTGAGTGGTGACATGAACTCGCGCATTTTCATCGGCGCACTCACACACGTCCGCCGCCAAGCGCAGGCGTTGGCCTTCGACTATGCGCTGCCGATGTTGTGGCTCGATGTGGATGAGTTGGACACGTTGCCACGCGCGACGCGCTGGTTCGGCCATAACACGCGCCGTCGCGCCTTCACTATTCACGATCGAGATTTTCTCGCAGCGGATCAGCGCTCCATCCGCGAAAAGCTGCAGCCGCTGCTGGCGGAACGCGGGATTACCAGTAACGGCGAGCGCATCATGCTCTTAACCACGGCCCGCTACTTCAACTACACCTTCAATCCCGTCTCCTTCTATTTCGGCATTGAGACGGACGGCGCATTGAGGTACTGCGTCGCGGAAGTGAACAACACCTTCGGCGAAAAGCATCTGTACGCATTGGGGGACGCGCACCGGCTGGCGACGGAGAGTGGGTATCGGTACCGGCACGGCAAAGACTTTCACGTGTCGCCGTTTCTGGACCTGTCCGGCTACTATGATTTCGAATTCACGGTTCAACTTGATCGTTTAGACATCTTTATCCGTCTGATCAAGGAGCAAAAAAGTGCTTTTGAGGCTCGATTGACCGGTCATTTTCGGCCGATTACGTCGACATCCATGGGAAGCCTGATATGGCGTTACCCGTTTACAGGATGGATGACGATGACAAGAATTGTGACACAAGCCGCGCGATTGACCGCCAAGGGGAATCGCATCTTTGATCGACCGGTGCCCGCCAGCGACGACACGATCGGTCGCCGTGCCGTATCGACCCGCACGCCGATTGCGGCCCGTTGGATACTGCGGGCCTTGGAGCGGATTGAGCGCGGCCATCTGCGCGTCCGCCTGCCTAACGGGAACACGCATTCGTATGGCGACCTCACGCAAGCGCCACTGGATGTTACCTTTCATGAGTGGCGTGCCTTCCCCCGCCTAATTACGCAAGGCGATATAGGTTTAGGTGAAACCTATATGCGCGGCGATTGGAGCACGCCCGACCTAACCGGCTTCATTCGCCTGCTGCTGGAGAACAAGCAAGCCGTTGATGACGTAGAAGACGGCGCCTGGTCGCGGCGCGTCCTGAATCGATTGTTGGGC
>SLAD01000428.1 GCA_007126995.1 Kiritimatiellia bacterium
GCCTGGGTTCCTTTGATGACGGCGCGTTGCCGGGTATCCAGCGCTTGCTGGCGGCGGCCATGACGCATATTTCGTTGCAGGAGTGGGTTGAGGCGGATCGCGCGCTAGCCGCGCTTAGTGCTGCGGGCATGACCAAACCCATGCTGCGTTGGGAGCGGATTTGGTTGCGTCTGTCGGCGGGGCAGGAGGAACGGGCCATGCGCGAGGCCCGCATTCTTTTCCGGGCAACGGAATCGCCCGCGCCGGAAGAGGTGTATGCCTATGCGTACATCATGATCAGGAGCGGTGAGTATGGAGACGCGCTGGCGAAGCTCCACCCATGGCGGCGCTATGATCCAGACTATCCGCAGTTGAATTTCGCATGGGCCTGCGCGAACGCGGGACTACAGCAGTTGGACGGGATTTGGGCGATGCTGCGACGCCTTCAGCAAGAGCATCCCGCGCAACTGGCGGTGTGGCTGTCGGGTGATGCTCCGTATCTTTCGGCGATGCGCGGTGACCCGCGATTCGCGGAATTTCGGTCTCTTGTGCAGCAAGCGAATTAAGGCACGTTCGTCACTTCGACATTGCCTTTGATGTGCAAGTTGGTAGTGTATCGCGGTAGATTGCTTGTAGTGAAAAGGAAAAGTTTATGAAAAAAATGTGCATTCTGGTCGGCATGGCAGTCCTGTGTGCAGTCGCGATTTCGCCGAAGGCTTCGGGCGAAGCGCTTCCCGAAGTTGATCTCTTTGATCGCGCGCCGTGGACCTTCAGTTTCGGCCTGGGCCATCTCAGGGTGGAGGGCGATCAGCGCGTAAAGGACGGGCAATACTTGGCCTTACGGTTGGGATACACGCCGGACATGTGGTGGACCTACGAGTTCGGGTTGGATATCGCGCCCTCGCTGGATGCGCGCACTTTCGGTGACAGTGATCGTGCCACCTTGTCTGGCAGCAGTACTTGGTTGGTGCGTCTTGGGCCCGACGCCTTGTTCCATTTGCGCAATACAGAGAACATGCGTTTCGATCCGTATTTGGCGGCTGGCGCTGGTTTCTACATGTCACAGCGTCAGATCATTGCAAGCAAGTTTGATCCGTATGTTTCCGCGGGAGGCGGCTTGTTCTATCACTTCAACGATCAATGGTCGATTCGAGGTGACGTGCGCGTGGCGCTGGTAAGCCGCAAGACGGACTGGAATGCCTGGGGCACGATTCTCGCCACTTATCGCTGGGGTGCGGATACGGGGCCGGTGTATCGGTTGGTGGGCGACGAGCTGGATTCCGATGGCGACGGATTGCCGGACTGGCTTGAATTGATCATCGGAACCGACCCATACAACCCCGATACGGACGGGGACGGCCTCAGTGATGGCGAGGAGTATTGGATTTTCTTCACCGACCCGTTCAATCCAGACACCGATTATGATGGTTTGTCCGACGGCGAGGAAGTGCACCGTTACGGCACGGATCCCCTCAATCCGGATACGGATGGCGGCGGCGTATTTGACGGGCATGAGGTGATTGAGGATGGCACCGACCCGCTCAATCCCTATGACGATTTACAGCTCCATACGCTGAATATCGAATTCGATTACGACAAGGCCGACTTGCGCCCGATCTACTATGATGATTTGGATGTCGTCGCCCGCGTCTTGCAGCGGGACCCGGGCGCTACGGCGCGCATCGAAGGGCACGCGGATCGGCGGCCCCGGTCCGACCGGGACTATAATATCCGTCTATCCCTGCGCCGCGCCCAGGCGGTGCTGGATTATCTGGCGGATATTGGCGGTATTTCGCGTGATCGCATGACCGCGCACGGGTACGGTTTTGACCGACCGATTGCGCCGAACGATACCGAAGAGAACATGCAGCGTAACCGCCGCACGGAGATTTACATCCGGCCCAGCGATCAGCAGCCGCAGTAATCTCTCCGCGCAGCGCGTTGACGGGCGGTGAATTCGCTCCACGCTGGATGCACTCGCCTTAGGAGTGCCGCTGATGATTGCTGAAGAAAAGTGGGCGGCTTTGCTGGCCGATGTCTTGTTGGTTTTCCATTTCGGCGTCGTTCTGTTCGTGGTGGGCGGCCTGCTGGTCATCTACCTTGGGGCGTTACTGCGCTGGCGCTTCGTCCGCAATCGCCTATTCCGTTTCGCGCACATTGGTGTCATGGCTTTCGTGGTGTTCGAAACCGTGGCCGGGCGGATTTGCCCGTTGACGGAATGGGAAGCCGCCTTACGTGAACGTGCCGGGCAACCCACCTATGGTGACGCCACATTCGTGCAGTACTGGATCCAGCGTCTGCTCTATTGGGATTGGCCGCCGCAAGTATTCCTCGTGCTGTACAGCGTCATCTTGTTGGCCATCGTGGCGTCGTTCGTGCTGGTACCGATCGCGCCACGCAAGACTTCGGGGGCGCGTCTGCGAGTTGTTGCAGACTAAACCGTCTCTCCCGTAGGGCAGGCATTCTTGCCTGACCCAGTCGGGCATTCTTGCCCGACTTACTGGGTTTCCAGCAATTCGTGCAACAACTCGCAGATGCACCCGACTTCGGGTAGGCCTCGCTAAAGGCTTGCCAGACCAGTTGCAAAACATCTTAACTGGATGCGAGTTATGAATGTTGAGCATTTGATCCAACGTATTCGCGATCGGGAAGTGCGCATTGCCGTCATTGGCTTAGGCTATGTCGGGCTGCCGTTGGCGGCGGAATTTGGTCGAACCTTTGAGGTGATCGGCTTCGATATCAATGCACAGCGTTTGGACGAACTCCGGCGGGGGCTGGATAGCACCCGGGAACTGAGCCCCGAACAGCTTCAAGCCGCCGAGCGCTTATCCTTTACCGATCGCGTGGACGACATTCGTGGCAGTGATTTCTTTATCGTCACGGTGCCGACGCCGATTGATGCGCATCGCCGCCCCGATTTGATCCCGCTAATCCAAGCAAGTGAAACGGTGTCGGCGGCGCTGGCGCCGGACGCCATCGTGATTTATGAAAGCACCGTCTATCCCGGCTGCACGGAAGAGGATTGCGTACCCGTTTTGGAGCAGGGCAGCGGGCTGAAATATAATCGGGACTTCTTCGGAGGCTATAGCCCGGAGCGCATCAATCCGGGCGACAAGGAGCATACCGTTACAACGATCAAGAAGGTCACCGCCGGATCAACACCGGAGGTCGGGCGCGTGGTCGATGAGCTGTATCAATCGATTATTACCGCAGGTACCCATTTGGCGTCCTCGATTGCCGAGGCGGAAGCGGCCAAGGTGATTGAGAACGCGCAACGTGATATCAACATTGCGTTCGTCAATGAGCTCTCGATGATTTTCGAGCGCATGGGGTTGGACACGCAAGGCGTGCTCGAGGCGGCGGGCACCAAGTGGAATTTTCTACCCTTTCGACCCGGTCTGGTCGGCGGTCATTGTATCGGCGTCGATCCCTATTATCTAACCCACAAGGCCGAGGCGCTGGGTTATCATCCCCAGATGATTTTGGCCGGCCGCCGCTTGAACGACAACATGGGCGCACATGTGGCCTACCGGGTCATCAAACTGATGATCAAGAAGGACCATTGCATTCAAGGCGCGCGCGTGTTGGTGCTCGGCATCACCTTCAAGGAAAATTGTCCAGATATTCGTAACTCGAGGGTGCCCGATGTGATTCGGGAACTCCGTGATGTCGGGTGCGAGGTGGATGTGCATGATCCTTGGGCGGACGCGGAGGAAGTGAAAGCAGAATACGATGTCGATCTGGTTCCGCAGATTGAGCCGGATAACTACGATGCCGTCATCCTCGCCGTGGCCCACCGCGAATATCGTTCATTGGATTTGTCGGGCTGTGATCGCGAACGCACTGTGATCTTCGATATCAAGGGCGTGCTGCCGAAAGCGTTGGTCGATGGGCGATTGTAGTTTTGGCTCCGAAGCCGTCCACTGGACAAGACACCCGTTCGCTCCTGCGGGCGCATCTGTGATTCGCGTTACACATGCCGCATGGGCAGGAATGCCCATGCTCCCGCCGGCCGGAACAAGGACATTCCTGTCCTTGCGCGCTAGCCACAGAAGGCTGGCCTGGAAAAGATGGTCTGCCGAACCTATGCGGGCGCTGAAACGAATAGCAGATGCGCGCTGACAACCTCAGCACAATCAGAGTCGCCGGATCTGCACCTGCTTGGTCTCTTCGCGCA
>SLAD01000367.1 GCA_007126995.1 Kiritimatiellia bacterium
TCCAGCAAACAAGAATCCCTCGCCCCCTTTTTCCACTGCAGCGGCATGCAACAGTACACCGCCGCACTGTCCCAGCAGTCCCCATGACAGAATTTGGTCGAGCGGATAGCGCAAGGGTTCCTTCGCCAAGTCCCCGTCGACGTACAAATCCGCACGCTGCAAGGCCCGATCCACACGGCAGGCGCGATATGCCAAGGGATGTCGCGCTAATCCGGCGCAAAATAGATAAGTGTCGTCCGACTCTTCCCAGACCGCCCAATTCCGGCCGGCAGTAAACAGGGGATCAGCCTCGGGGCAGGTCAACCCGCCGTGATGAAGGGCCACAGGAAAGATCCGGGGAGCGTCAGCGGGGAAAGTCCGGGCGGCGGCGGGGTAGATGAAGTCAGCATAGGCCCAATCCTGATAGTCGAGGGCGACGGCGGATTCATGTTCAAAACGAAAGCAGAGCGGACCGATCTTCAGATCGGCGCAGTGAATCATTCCTGACACGGCGTCTTTTTCCCGTTCATCACGGCTTCATAGCGCAGCTCTGCCACCCGCTTCATGTACGGAGAGTCCTCTTCCTCGTCGCCCGTCTCCAAGAAGTTGAAGGCCGGACAGTGGGTGCAAGCCCCGCGCAGCTTTCCAGAAAAGCAGCTACCCGCCTTGGTACGCTTCTTCTTGCGGATTTCGATCAAATCATCACTCCACACCTCGCGGAAGGAACGTCCGTTCTCCTGATACCGATAATGGGTGGTCATCAAGCACGGCGACAGGTTGCCGTACGGATCGACGTAGAACCCAGTGGAGCCGGCGCCACAGGAATAGATCGCGTCGCCCGCTTCGATGTTGTCGTATTTCTTGATCTTGGCCGCCCATGTCTCTCGATGACCGGGGAAGGAAAGATCGTGTGCCACTGCCTCTTCCGGCGAGACCCGCAAGTCCAACGGCTCCGTGGCATTATCCGGCAGACAAGGGAAGATCGCCGAGTCAAAACGAAACCGGCAGCCCACCTCCTCGGCCTGCGCAGCCATCATTTTCAGTTCGTGCTGGTTCAAGGTCATCAACACCGTCTTGAGCATCAACCGGATATCCGCATCCAGTAGGCGATGAATGCCTTGCCAGGCCCGCGCATACGATCCCGGCACGCGGGTCACTTTTTCGTAGGTCTCCGCCGTGCCGCCGTATATGCTGATTTCCACGCTGCGCGGCGGCAGTTCCTTAAAGAGTTCGACAATGCGGTCGGTTACGAGGATGCCATCGCAAAAAACGGTGACAAATATGCCCTGCTGGGCCGCGTGACGGTAAATTTCCGCAAAATCCTTGCGCATCATGGGGTCGCCCCCGGTGATGATCAAATGAAAGCAACCCGCTTCGGCCCATTCATCAATTGATCGTTTGACCGCCTCGGTATCGCGCTCAAACGAGCGTTTCTTGTGCTGTTCGGTTTGATTACCCAGATAGCAATGCTGACAGCGAAGATTGCAGCGACTGGTGAGTTCCAAATGTGCCGTGGTCGGAATTCGGTTTTCGGCCGTGCGCTGCCGGAATCCCTGCAACCATCCCGTAGGATCGGCAACCTCCATTACACACCCCATTAGCTGACCTCCTCGAGCAGTTTCTGCTCCAACAATTCCTCCGCGCATGCCACGCAATCGGCCAGCGCCGTATCCTTATCCACTTCGAACCTTGCAACGACGCGCTCAGCGGCCGAGCTGGGTGTGCCACCCTGCGACAGACACTCCCAAATGCATTCGGCCGACTCATTGAGCGGGAAAACGCGGCCACCGGCCGCCAACCCGCTCACGGGAACCAAAAACGTATCCGACCCAATCCGCCGTATCGCCACGCGCCCCTGCATTTTGTATTGCTTGTCTTCCGCCCGTTCCATAAGCACTCATTCCCATATCCTACAAAGGAGTCGCCCTCAACCTAAAGTACTGCGGAACCCCATTCGACTCGACTTCCACATGGGCGCGCACGGTGGACGCATCCGATGTGGCTTCGCGCACCACATCCTCTGCCGGTGTCGTCTGCCAAACCAACGACTCGGAATCCGTCCAGAGCAACTCATAGGTAACGTCGGTGACCTGTGCTCGCTCGTACCACTCGACCGCCCAGCGATTCTCGCTGACTTCGACAGCGACCGGAGTCAGAATGGGCGCCTCGCCATTGAACGCATAGGTGACGAAGTTGTTGAGTCCCGTTTCACCCGGATCAGCACTCGATCCGCTGATCTCGGGGTCTGCCAACTCCGATGGTGTAAATTTTTCCCATCGCCACAGCGAGAACCGATCCATGGATGAGGGCGAAACGCCATTCTCGCCCCCGCGCAGTTTGATCGCAGGATCGCCCAGCAGGTTATACGTCCGTCGGGCAGTCGCGGCAAAACCGGTAGGAGGGCCGAGGGCTTTGGCCGCCGCTAAGATGGCCAAACCGATCGTGTCATAGCCCTCGCTGGAGTGACTTCGGTACAGTTCTTTGCCGAATTGCTCGGAAAAGAAATTCCACGCGAGCCCGGAAGGCGCGTATACGGTGAGGGCGCCTCCATTGGGCTTGATCACCAAAGCCTCGCCCAATGAACGCTGATTATAGTTATCAAACTGTCCGATCAAACACGTCAAAGAGACGAATGCCGGCGCGGGAGGATGCGGAGCCATGTTATTCACGCCGATCACTGACATGAGGTTGTCGGTTCCGGCCAGCACTTGCGACGACCCATGCCCCGTGTAATGCAAAACCCCGCGGCCTTCAATCAACGCTTGCGTCGCGGCCGCTCGCACGACATTGGCTACATCGTCATCCAGACTTGCTTTGGAGATTTCATAACGTACCTGCGCCTCGTCCGCCAGATTTTCGTTCGTGAGCTTGAAGTTGCCGGCCTCATCGGCCTTATCCGAAAAGAAAAACGCCACATCATGTTCCGGACGTGTCCCGTTGGACTCGTAGGTCATCACCTTGTTGAGGTAATTCCAAAATTCCGTCTCCGTCCGGACCGGCAGTCGTCCCAAGGCGATGTCGGGGACGCCGTTCTCCGTCAAATCCGAAAAATACAGATCCGTGGGACGCAACTGAACTGAGTCTGACCCCATCAGCGGCGGCAAATGATTCGGCACGGATGTCGCCACACCGAGATAATCCATGTGCCCCCCACCCGCAAGCAACACCATGCGTGGCGGTAGCTGCCAATGTTCATGCGCGTAGCGGAGGAAATCCTGAAGCGCCTTCGGTGTATTCAGTCCATCCGCAAACCAATCACAAATGTCCTCGTACAGCGCGACGGCTGATCGGAGTCCCATGCCGGCACGGTAGGCCGCATGTGCTTGGGCGGGCGCTTCCAGCGCGCGCGACGTGACAATCAAATAATCCAACCGGTTGGTCGTAGCGGTCAGCCACTCGCCCAAACCGCCGACCCGCGGCTCCACCAAGGGCCTGTCGGAACGTTCACGCATCAACCAATACGATCCCTCCGAAACACTCCAACTTGTGCCACTCGGGATCGCTCCGCCACTGTTCGCCACCCGCACGGGTTGGTAAGGATTGGTCACATCCAGAACAAACGGGTCGTTAAACAAGTCCGCGGATAAAGCCGGATGCCCGCCATCAGCAGCAACCAGCGCGCTCGGTGTCGGGGCATAGAAGCGCGCGTACGAAACCTCGATGTATTTCAGCGTAAAGGCACTTAAAGGGGCGCCCGGTCGCAGCGCCTTGATCCGCAAAGCGTTGATGCCCGGCTCAACGTCCTCGGCAGAAATGGTCAGCGTCGTCTCTATGACGTTCCGATCGGTCCACGTATAGCTAGCCAGAAGCTGATCATTGAAATATATCTCCGCTCCGTGATATCCCGGCGTATTCGGCACGATGAATCCCTCTAGACGGAACGTCAGCTCGATATCGCCACCAGCGTAATCACCGAGCGGGACATCCAAGGTCTTTTCACCGAACGTGGCATTGTTCGCGACAAATCGTTTCCAGAAGTAGAAGTCGTCCGGCATCTGATTAAAGTGGTGCATAAACACATAGGTATCTTCCTTGAAATACCTTGATGCGTAATGCGTTGGGTCATCCGTGAGGGCGACAGGCTCCGGCTCAACCGTCACAATGTGCTGCCCGGGACCTGGCTCGATCCAAAACATGTTTTCACGTGTGTACCGATTTGTGACCGGCCA
>SLAD01000002.1 GCA_007126995.1 Kiritimatiellia bacterium
CAGCAGCATGATGGCGACGCCGTAATTCCCAAAAACGCCGTAGATCCCGGAGAGACCCACCATCAGCAGTCCCGCAAAGAAGCGAATCGGGGCCCAGCCCAGTTCCAGAATGCGGTCTTGGTGAAACCCGATTGCGCGCAGGCGATCCAATTCCTGCGGTCCGGCAAACAGGACATACTCCCGGCTGAACTCGCCGCCCGCCGCCAGCGTGCTGGTGGGAAACTGTAGCGCCGCCCAGATTGCGGCCGGTTCGCGCGCGGGGTCGGCCTCGATGTATACAATCGTGTTCTCCGTGTCGAGCGTACGCGGGCGCAGGCTTTGCACAAAATATTTGTTCTTCACCGCCACCCAGTCGACCGGCGTATTCAGCGGTTGGGTCACAATGTCCGCCGTCGTTTGGCGCATCCAGCGATTATTGAGGTCCTTGGCCCAGCGCTTGACGGAATCCGCCGGCAGCAAGGTGTCCACGCCCAGCGGGAACATGCCGTAGGTGCTGGACACGCCGGGCACGGGCTCCATGCGTCCGGTCACCAAGCGGAAGGCGGGCAATTGGAGCGGCTGCTGAATCTGATTTTGGAAGGTGTCGGTAATATGGAACACGTAATCGTCGGTGACCCGAATTTCGCGGACGAAACGCAATCCATACGGGAGATCCGTACTGAAGCGAACGCCATCGCCGCCGGGCAACGGTTCGGCCTCGAACGTGTGCCGTTGAGTGAGGCCGGAAAAGCCCTCAATGGCCAGCGCCCGCTGTTCGCCGAATTCCATTACAATTGGCGGGCTGTCAGGCTCGTTCAGCTCATCAAAGGCGTGCAACACGATGCGGGCAATGGTGCCGCCTCGTGTCGAGAAGCTGACGGTCATCCGCTCTGTGGCCACGTCGATGAGCGTTTCCTCGACACGCTCCTCCGCAGGGGGCTCAGGTTCAGGTGTGACGGGTGTCGGCGCTTCAGCCAGCGCAGGCTCCGTTACCGGTGTCGGCGGAAGTTCGTCGGGCGGCGCTACCTCTTCCTCAATAGCGGGGATCGGCAGGGGCGCTTCGGCCGTGTCGATCGGCTGCGGCACGGCCTCTTCCGGCTGGCCGACCGGATCGGTTTCCTCGGCGACGGGCGCATCGGGGAAGAAGGTCGGCTTGATGAAATACCGGTCGATCGGCCCCCACAGAAAGAGCAGGCCCATCAAGGCAACCATGATCAGTACATCTTTCTTATTCATCTTTTTCCGCGTTCCCTTGTTCCGAACATTCTTTTCGTGGCGGCACGGGATCATATCCGCCGGGGTGCCAGGGATGACATCGGCCGATCCGGCGCAATCCTAAGACGCTACCCCGCAAAAATCCGTGCTTTTCCAACGCTTCAATAAAATACGCCGAACAGGAAGGATAAAATCGGCACGTCGGCCCGAAGATAACCGATAAGGTCACTTGATACAGCCGAATCAGCGCAATCAATATCCTGCTCATGCATCTTCGCGCTCACGCGCATCTATCGGCACATTCAGTTTCGACAGCAAGCGCAAGAGCTCCGTCTCCACATCCGTGTGCGCTGCCGCCACGATGGCGCGTCGCGCCACAATCACAACATCCACTTTGCCGCCCAGCCGATGTCGATTCAAGCGCCACACCTCGCGCAGTTTCCGCCGGGCGCGACTCCGGTCAACGGCGTTACCGACTTTACGGCTGGTAATCAAGCCAATCCGCAAGCCAGCATCCGCAGCGTGTCGGGTGCGCACGACCATGTAGCGCCCGACCGCCGAATGGTTTTGGTCAAAAGCCTCTTGGAAATGCGTGGATCGGGTCAGCCGCTGCGCTCGTCGCAAGCGACGATCAGGACCGGCCGCGCCGTGGCGCGCCACATCGGGTTGCGCCTTCACCGGGCATGGCCTCAGTCAGCAACCGTCAATGCCTTGCGCCCCTTTAAGCGGCGACGCGCCAAGATTTTGCGGCCATTGGCGGTGCTCATGCGGTGGCGAAACCCGTGCTTGCGAGCTCGCTTGATTTTCGAGGGTTTGTATGTCCGTTTCGTCATAAGATCCTCACACTTCCTTGCAAAAAGAGGGGCAAGGTAGCAGTTTTTACCTTCCTGTCAATGTAAAACAAAGGTTCTGACTGGCCTCTAAAAGCAATTTTGCGCACACTGCGCAGTTCGAAATGGATCCACTCATCAAAATTTTGATCGTGTTCGCGGCGATGTTGCTCGCTAACCGGCTGCGTTTGCACCTCGGCATTGCGCTGGTTTTGGGTGGTTTGGCGCTGGTCCTGTGGGCGGGACGCGGTTGGGACGGCGCTTGGGGCGACCTGCTGTATGCCCTGCAACAGGCGGAATTGTGGCTGTTGTTGGTGGTCACGGCCTTGATCTTCGAGTTCGGTCGGCACATGGCGGAGGAGCGGAACGCCAATATCCTGATGCGTGCCGCACGGGCTTGGGGCGGGCGGCACGGGCGGGCGCTGAGCCTGATGGCGATACCAGCGGCGATCGGGCTGGTGCCAATGCCGGGCGGGGCCTTGTTCTCGGCGCCGTTGGTGGATCGAGCCGCGCCCGAATCGGAATGGGACGCAGCTTGGAAAGGAGCGATCAACTACTGGTTCCGCCATGTGTGGGAGTATTGGTGGCCGGTCTTCCCGGTGGTGATTGTTACCCTTTCCATGTTCGATCTCGAAATTTGGACTTTCATCGCGCTGCAATTCCCCCTCAGCCTGGCCGCCTTGTTGACCGGCTACTGGGTGATGATCCGTCCCCACCTCAGCCGCTTGGCCGATCATCGGGAGCACGAAGCACCCATGACCGCGGATATCGGCCGGATCGCTTTTCCTTTGGCGGTGGTGATTCTGTGTACCTTGTTGCTGCCCGGGCTGTTCAGCCGGTTGACACCCGAGCTGGCGCTACAGACCCGCAAGCTGTTGGCGATGATCATCGGGCTCGGGCTCGGCCTGATTCCGATTCTGCGGGATTCCGGGCCGAACGCGCAGCGCAGGTTTTTCGAAAACCTGCTCAACCGCAAAGCCGCCAGCCTGCTTGGCACCATTGGCGGCGTGATCATCTTCAAAATCTTGCTCGAACAGTCCGAGTTGCTGCCTGACGCGGGGGCCCAACTCGTCGCCAGCGGGATGCCTCTAATCCTGATCGTCGCGCTCTTGCCGTTTATCGCCGGGTTGGTGACCGGAATCGCGATCGGTTTTGCCGGTATCTCGTTCCCGTTATTGGCGGGCTTGATTGGGACGCCGGAAACCGGATTGGGCCTGGCCTCCACGCTTGTGCTCGGATTCGCGTTTGGCTATGCCGGCATGATGTTTTCGCCTGTGCACCTGTGCTTTGTCCTCACCCGCGGCTACTTCACCATCTCCATTCAAAGCGTGCTCCGCTATGTCATCCCTTGCTCGCTCGGCCCGCTCGCTGTGGCCGGCACGATCTATGCGCTGTTGCGCGGCGCCGGTTGGTGAGGGCTCAGGATCAATGAGTTCTCTCGCTAAACGCGTTATCAATTAGATGGTTGCGCTTGAATTGAAGCACCTGGACGAGATCTGTGAGCCCGCAAACAGATCGAGTGTCTACTTCCTGCCCGGCGTTGCAGAGCTCCGCCAACGGGCCCTACCGCATGCTTGGCGGTTGCCCCCGCTGCATGCATCCGCTAACCTGCTTGCGCTTGGCAGGAGAATCGGCGGCGAATCATCCAGGCAAAGGAGTATGGTGTGAGTATCGGTATCATTGGTGGCAGTGGCTTGTATCAGTGGGACGCGTTGGAGCGGACGTCTTGGCGCACCGTGGAGACGCCATGGGGTGCGCCTTCCGATGACATCCTGGAGGGGGAACTGGGCGGCCGTCGCATTTGTTTTATTCCCCGCCACGGGCGCGGTCACCGCTGGTTGCCTTCTGAGATCAATCATCGCGCTAATATCTTTGCGCTCAAGACGCTGGGTGTGGAAGCGATCCTATCAATCACGGCGGTCGGAAGTTTGCATGAGAACATTCGCCCACGCGATGTGCTGATTCCGGATCAGTACTTCGATCGCACGCGTTCGACCCCGCAGCATACCTTCTTCGGCAACGGCATCGCCGGGCATGTGGCCTTGGGCGATCCGGTGTGTCCGTATCTGCACAAGCTGCTGGGCGAGATTGCCGTGCAGGTGCG
>SLAD01000158.1 GCA_007126995.1 Kiritimatiellia bacterium
CGCTGTTGGAGTGGGTGAATCATCAACCCAAAGCCGAGACTGCGCAGTCGACGAAGACCGCAGGGAAGAGTGATAAGAAGGAAACCGACGCCGGCGAATAAGTTGTGGGAGGGGCGTCGAAAACAGCAACATAGACCAACAGGAGGGTTACGCGATGAGTATGACCAAATCACAAACATTGAGCACGCTGGCGGAGCGCACCGGATTGCAGAAGAAGGAAGTTCAGGCGGTAATGGATGAACTGACCAATTTGGCGTATGCCGAAGCCAAGAACGGTTTCACGATTCCGGGCTTGGGTAAGTTGGTCCAAGTGGATCGCGCGGCCCGCATGGGACGTAACCCGGCGACGGGCGAGACGATCCACATCCCGGCGAAGAAAGTGGTGAAATTCCGCATTGCCAAAGCGTGTAAGGAAGCCATTCTGGGCGCGTAAGCCCTGAACGGAGACCCTATTTGGAAGGCCTCTTCGTCTACGGGCGAAGAGGCCTTTTCTTTTTTGTATGTCTGCCTTTACCTGGTCCTATCCCGCCGCCCGTGCGTTCGAGGTCTGTCGTCGCAAACGCTACTGGCGGTATTACGCGGACTCCCCGGAACGCGAGCGGGCACACGTGCTTGGTCGCTTGATGAATCGTGAGCAGTTGGCCGAAAGAGCGGTGGTGGCAGCGGGCTTGTGGTTACGGGCGCAGAATGCTTCGTCGGCTGCGCCCACCAGCCAGGAGGCCTATGAACAGGCCGCCCGGCCGCTCTTGAACGATGTCTGGAAGAGCGTGCGCTCCGCACAATGGAAGCAGCCGGATGCGAAGGCTGCGCGAGGCTTGCTGGAGGAGGCGTACCCCAAATTGCATCCCGATGTCGACGCTGATTGGCCCAAAGCCCTGAAGACGGAGATTCTGAATCGCATCGAGCAATTGCATACCCAGTTGCAGCCCTTGTTCGCGCGTATCCCGCGAGAGGCCGACATTGCATTGGGCGAAACGCAACGCTTCGAAATCGATCAGGTGGCGATACGGATTGATCCCCATTGGGCGTACCGTGAGGATGACGGGGTCCGGATCCATCGATGGGAGTGCGGTATGCCCGATCCGATGGATCAGTATCACATGGGGCTGCTGGTGAAATGGGCGACGGTTGCGCTGGATGTCGCCCCCGAACAGGTGCGTGTCATCTTCGATTACGTCGCACTGGGTCAATCCGCCACAGAAGAGGATTCGGTAGCCTTGCTGGAGGCCGCTGAGGGATGGATGCAGGAGTCCTGGATGGACATGTCGGATTATCTGGAGAATGCGGACCGTCACGAAAACCAGCCCCGCCCGAAACTGGAATGGGATATGACGCCGGATCGTGACGTTTGTCGGGACTGCTGCTATTATGCGCTGTGTAAACCCGAATTTTGATCAAGGGAATGGCTATGAAGTGGACGGTTGACCGTGTATGCAAAAGTAAGGGGAACAAGAAGATTTCTTCTGTGACCGCGTATGACTATACCTCTGCGCGTTGGGTCGATGCGGCTGGCATCGAGTTGATCATTGTCGGCGACTCATTGGGCATGACCATGCTGGGCTATGACTCGACCATCCCGGTGACGCTCGACGACATGATTCACCACGCCAAGGCCGTCATGCGGGGCGTGAAGTCCGCGCTCGTGGTCGCCGATATGCCGTTCCTGTCTTATCAGGCGGGGCTCGACGAGGCTGTGCTGAATGCCGGACGCCTGTTGAAGGAGAGCGGCGTCGATGCCGTCAAGATTGAGGGCGGCACCTTCCGCGTTGAGACCGTGCGGCATCTGATTGCGAATGGGATACCGGTGATGGGCCATATCGGTCTGACGCCCCAAAGTGTGCGCGCCTTCGGCGGCTACAAGGTGCAAGGAAAGACCGAGGCCGCCGCCAGCCAACTGCTGGAGGACGCGAAGGCGCTGGCGGAAGCGGGGATTTTTGCCCTCGTTCTGGAAGGGATGCCCTCGGCGTTGGCGGGCGAAATCACGCAAGCGATCGACATCCCCACGATTGGCATCGGGGCCGGGCCGGATTGCGATGGGCAAGTATTGGTGATGCATGATCTGCTGGGGTTGTACACCGACTTCACCCCCAAATTCGTCAAGCGCTACGCAGAGCTCGGTGAAGCCATGAAGGCCGCGTTTGAAACCTACCGGTCCGAAGTCGAACAGGGCCAATTCCCCGCACCTGAACATTGTTACAAGTAACGATGAAACAGCGCACGAAGCTTACCCATTCGCCTGAAGAGACCCAGACCTTGGCTGCGGAACTCGTCACTACGCTCGCGCCCGGAGCGGTCCTGGCCTTGCACGGTGAACTGGGGGCGGGCAAAACCTGTTTCGTGCAGGGACTGGCGCAAGGCTTGAAGGTTCAGCAGCCGGTCTCCAGTCCCACCTACACGCTAGTGAATGAGTATCGTGGTCACTTGGCGTTGTTTCATATCGATTTGTATCGCTTGCAGACCGCGGACCAGGCACTGGACTTGGGTTTGGACGAATACCTCGAAGGCGACGGAATCACTGTGATTGAGTGGCCCGAGCGCGCCGCGTCGGTTTTGCCCGAAAACACCTTGCACATCTATCTGGAACACGGCGAACAGGCGGATGAGCGCCGCATTCGAATGCCGATTATCACATGATCACACTAGCCATAGACTTGTCAGCCGATGTGGGCTCCATCGCGGTCCTCGACAACGGTATACTGTTGGGTGAGGAGGAGTTGGTACGCGCACAAAATCGTACCGCGCCCTTGATGGAGACGATTGAAGGGTTGCGCCGGAACATGGGGATCGAGTGGGGGGACGTGGACCTGTTTGCGGCGGGCTGCGGACCGGGCCGTTACTCGGGGTTGCGTGTGGCGTTAACGACGGTTCAACACTTGGCTTTGCCGAATCGTCGCCCGGTACGCGCCATTTCCAGCGGTGCAGCGCTGGCCGCTGCCGCGGGCGCGCCGGATAGTGAGATGGAGCGCATTCTGGTGATTGGGGATGCGCGGCGGGATCGCATCTGGTGCGGCGAATTCATGGTCGTTGATCCTTTCCCCGAGCCGGTCGGGGATTGGCGACTGATCGAGCTGACGGATGTCCCGGCTACGTTTGTCCGATCGGCCGAACAAGGTCGCACCCGCGTTGTGTCGGCGGAGTGGGAGCGACTGCAGCCGCTGTTGGAGTCGATTAATGCTTGGGAATCCGAACAATGGGAGCAAGCCCATGGGTGGCCCAAAGCTGAATGGGTCGCGCGACTGGCCGAGCACGAAGAGCAGGCAAACACGCCGGCTGCGCCGCCCGTACCCATCTATCTGCATCCGCCGGTGGCGAGATAGGGTATCCGATGAATGGCGAATTCGTTTTCACGGGTTGACATCACCGCCCTGCTTCCTGTTTACTACGCCGCCATGGGACAGCAACTTAGAACACGAGTCAAACGCAAGGCGCGGACGCGCCGCAAGAAACGGCTGAAAGAGCGCGCGGCGAAGAAATCCGCGTAACGCTGCTTTCACGATCCTTTTCCCTCTTTTCGGTCCGACGATATCGTCGTCGGGCCTTTTTGCGTTGATTGCCCCCTTGGTTTGACGGGACGGTCGGCTTGTGGTAACCGTTCCTTGTTGGCGAGAGGAAATTATGGAATTAGTTCAGGCAAAAGTCTTGGATTCTACTCATTTGGAGCTGGCCAAGCCCATCGCGGCAGCCCAAGGAGGCAGCGTATATGTCGTCGTCGGTGAATCAGCAAATACCGATGCCGAAAAGGAGCAGTGGGTCAAAAGCTCTGCGCAGTCTCTTGGGAGCGCGTACGGAGATGCCGAGCCCGAATATCCTTCCTCGATGATCCGCGAGACGAATCCAGACTACAAAGCATGAAAGAGTGGCCAGCACTTGTTCGCCAATTTGAAGTAGGCTCTCGACAGTAGCGGGTTAATGAAGAACCCTCCCGTATCCCGTATCTTGCTTGCGATTGGAGCGAGTCGGGCGTTTCCTCTGGACTCGCTCCAATCATTCCAGTCGTTCTCCAAAACATGGTGCCAATCCGGAACTTTCGCTCCAGCGAGGCAAGCTCGCTGGGGGCGTAGAAGCGATAGCTCTATCCGCTTGAGAGTGGCGCGCTTCAACCTAAAACCCGAACCACCAACC
>SLAD01000031.1 GCA_007126995.1 Kiritimatiellia bacterium
ATTCCGACCGGGTTCGGGCGTTTAGGCGCACGTGTTGCGAAAACACCACGCGGCTCCGAATCCATGAAAGGCACAACGTGCAGCTTGAATCCTTCGATGCGGTGAAAATGGTAAAGCAAAATGACATGCGAGAACCCATCGAGATCCTTCAGGCCCGGTCGGTATTCCTCGAAGACTTCAACAGTGCCCCTCACCCCGCGGGCTCCAGTCGGCTGGATCGGCATTCCCGCCGGATCGGTGAATGGCGTATGGACCGTTCCTATGGGTATCATTTCCATCATTTACTCACGCGAACCATTCCGCTGGCGGGTTAGCGTGGTGGTCACCTCACTGCCACATTTGGCGATCAAGCGTGCGGTACTGGATAGCTTCGGTGATATGTTCGACTTGGACGACTTCATCGCCGCCCGCCAGGTCGGCGATCGTGCGGGCCACCTTCAGAATACGGTCATATGCGCGGGCGCTGAAATTCAGCTCGCTGATGGCCATCTTCAACACCTGCGCCGCCTCGTCTTTCAGCTTCACCACCTCCTGCAACTGGCGCGGACGCATATCCGCATTGCAGTGCACGCCGCGCGCCCGCTTGAAGCGTTGCTGTTGAATAGTGCGCGCGGCCAGAATCCGTTCCCGAATCACTTCCGAACTCTCGCCGCGAGCCGTAGAAGACAACTCCTGATAGCGCACCGAAGGCACTTCCAGATGGATATCAATGCGGTCCAGCAACGGCCCCGAAATTTTGTTGTGATAACGCTGGATCTGCAGCGGCGTGCACCGACACTCATTCTGCTTGTCCCCGAAATAGCCGCACGGACAAGGGTTCATGGCCGCAACCAACATGAACTGCGACGGGAACGTAACCGTTTGGGCCGCGCGCGCAATCGTTACCTTGCCGTCCTCCAGCGGCTGTCGCATCACCTCCAGGACATTGCGATGAAACTCCGGCAGCTCATCAAGAAAAAGAACGCCGCGGTGCGCCAGACTGACCTCGCCCGGCGCCGGATGCGAGCCGCCGCCCAGCAGTCCCGCATCCGAGATGGTGTGATGCGGCGAGCGATACGGGCGATGCACGAGCAACGCTTGATGCGCCTCCAGCGAGCCCGAGATGCTGTGAATCTTGGTCACCTCCAGCGCTTCCTCCAGCGTCATCGGCGGCAGGATCGAGGCCACCCGTTTCGCCAGCATCGTCTTGCCTGAACCCGGCGGGCCGATCGCCAGCACATTGTGACCACCCGCCACCGCCACCTCGATTGCGCGCTTGGCATATTCCTGGCCTTTAACGTCGGAGAAGTCCTCTTCGTAATGGTTACGCTGATCGAAGACATCGTTGAGATTCATCTGCAAAGGCTCGATCACCAGGTCGCCCTTGACGAAATCGGCCGCCTGCCGAAGCGACTCCACCGGATAAACCGGCAACTGCTGGATCACGGCCGCCTCCTCGGCATTCTCCGCCGGCACAATGCAGCCCCGCAGGCCGGATTTCGCGACGTGCAATGCAATCGGCAATACGCCCTTCACGCGGCGCACCTGCCCGCTTAACGCCAACTCGCCAATCACGGCATAGTTCGCCAAGGTCGCGGCATCCAGATCGCCTTGCGCCGCCAGCATGCCCAGCGCAATCGGTAAATCGAAGCTCGGACCTTCCTTCTTGATGTCCGCGGGCGCGAGATTAATCGTGGTGCGCCCCATCGGCGGGGCAAAACCCGAATTCAGGAGCGCCGTCCAGACGCGATCCGAACTCTCCTTCACAGCGGCGTCGGGTAATCCTACGATGATGGTTTTCGGATCGCCGTGACCGGCATTGACTTCGATTTCAACCCGATAGGCATCAACGCCATACACCGCGCCCGAAAAAACTTTGGCTAACATACTGCCGCCCTCCCCGTCCGGCACCGCCCTTCTGTGGTCGCCCTACGCATGGAGGGATAGTGTTAGCGAGCGACAAAACGGTCAACTCAAAGATGATGGAATAAGAAAGTACTTATTCGAATCCTACATCACTCAGCTTGCCGCGCGGGACAGAATAGCTTATCCTTCCGCTATGTCTACGCCGTCAGATTTAGCCGCCTTAATCGAGGAGTATCGTGACCGCTGCTTGTGGTTCATGCGTCCCGACTATTGGCCTGAAACAGCAGACGAAATTCGACATGTGCTCGACCTGATCGAGCGTTACGGTGACCGAGCTGGTTACGAACGAGCTGAGCGGATCAGACAATGGCTGTCACAACATTTCAAAGCAGCATCCTAAACCTGCTGGCCACAAGCCGCAAAGAATCGGGCGAAAGCTATGTTGCGGGGGGAGTAGCCCTCAACCTATTGCTCAAAACTACGCGCCTGTCTCGCGATATTGACTTGTTTCACGACACAGAAGAGGCCCTCTTCGCGACTTGGGAAGCGGATCGCCGGAATCTGAAGGAAAGTGGCTACGCCGTACAAGTGCTCAGAGAGGTTCCCTCATTCGTCGAGGCGATGATTGAGCGCGATGGCGAAAAGACGGCGATGCAGTGGGCGCGCGACAGCGTCTTTCGTTTCTTTCCGCTCGTTCAGGATGACCTGATGGGCTTTACGCTGCACCCAATCGATCTGGCCACCAACAAGTTATTGGCGATGGTTGGCCGTCTGGAAGTCCGGGATTGGATTGACGTGTTGAATTGTGACATGAAACTTCAGCCCCTCGGCTATTTGGTTTGGGCCGCATGCGGGAAGGATCCCGGCTTCAACCCTCGCTCACTGCTCGCTGCTGCTCAGCGACTTCGCTACAGTTAAACTCATCACGTAGGAGCCAGCCACTTCACTCCCCAAACGCGCGGATCGACATCCCATCCGGCAGCGCGGCCCACGCGACATACACGCCTTCCGCCCTGCCGCCGACCGGACCGATTGGAGGCGGCCAACCCACGAACCTTGACGTCCACCCCCGACTCTGGTACCCACGCTCCATGATAGCGACGCGCTCAGCCACTGCGGACCACCGATTGCGGCCCCTGACCAGCAACCGCCTAAAAGCGACTTTTGATCCGGTGGGATGCCATGGATGAACACACGGAATATGATGCCTTACCGGAAAAGATTCCGGAGGGACCGCCTCCCATACCAGCAGTCGCCATTCATGAGGAACAGCCGGAGTTTACGGGGAATGCCGGGGAGTATTTCCGGATCTGGCTGGTCAACATCGCGTTGACTATCCTGACCCTCGGCATCTATACGCCATGGGCACGGGTGCGGACACGACGGTATTTTTATCAGCATACACGGGTATTCGGGGAACCGTTCGATTACCTCGCGGATCCGCGCAAAATCCTTCTCGGCTTCCTCATTCTCGTCGTTTTTTATGCCGCATTCCTCTTGCTGGAGTTCATCTCCCCCATCCTGCCCCTTCTCGTCGCGGTGCTATTCGTGGCCGTCCTGCCGTGGCTGATCTTCAAGACCCACCGCTTTTTTGCCGCAAACTCCGCCTATCGGAATGTGACCCTCCGGTTTACCGGAACCTTGAGGGAGGCCTACGTCGTCTACCTTTTAGGGTATGTGCTGACTATTCTGACCGCCGGATTGCTCTATCCGTATGTGGTCAACCGACGAAAGGCGTATTTCACAAGCCATTTGAACTATGGAAGCCTCAAAGGGCGGTTTTACGGTTCGCCGGGAAAAGCCTACAAAATCTACCTCAAAACGATCGGGATACTCCTGATTGTGGCGCTGGCGCTGGGTGCTCTTTTTTATGTAGTCACCGCATTCGGGATGTCGAGGGAAGGGGTCGGGGGAGCGATAATCGGCGTAATGATCACCTTCTACAGCCTGATTTTTATCTGTTACGGAATGCTGAATGTGTTCCTGCACAATTATCTCTGGAATCACTTTTCGCTCGATGACCGCGTTTCTTTCGTCAGCACGATGGCGGTGGGGCGCTACATTTGGATCGCGCTGACGAACTTTCTGGCCTGCGTGCTATCCCTGTTTCTCCTGCTGCCGTGGGCCAAGGTCCGCATGCATCGGTACAAGCTCTCCTGTCTCCAAGTGGCCGTGGCCGGTGAACTGGATGACGTCATCAGCGCAGGGCGCGAGGATGTCGGGGCCTTCGGCGACAGCGCTGCCGAAATGTTCGACCTGGATTTCGGCTTCTGACCCCATTCCTTGACCGCGCATCGGGCGGGTGATCGGACGACGCAGATCGTGCGCCGGGTTCCGCTCTTCCGGCGCTGGACTACCGGGTCGGAACGCGGTATGGAAATGGCATCATGTTGATCCATGCGGTCTATTTTGATGGAAAGCAGGCGCGCCGGCACGAGGTCACGGTCGAACTGCTTGCCGATTCCCTCGTTGTGAATCTCGACAGCGATCCGCCGCAGTCTTATTCACGAGACGAGACAGATGTCGTGCCCGCGATCGGCGGCGCGGAGCGGGTGGTTCGCCTCGCGGATGGCGGGATGTTGCGCTTTGAGGACAACGATTCCTTCCGGCTGTGGGAGGACAGGCGGCCCCTCCGTCAAGGGGAGCGGCTTGTTGCCCGGATGGAAAGGCGATGGGCGGCGGTGGTTGCCGCTGTGGTCGCCGTCGCCCTGGTCGCCGTTTTTTTCTTCCAGATCGCGCTGCCGTGGCTGGCCAAGGACGTCGCGTTTCGTTTGCCGCCGCAGGCGAGGGTCCATGTGACCCGGGAGGCGTTGCGGTTCATCGACGGAAAAATCCTCAAGCCGTCGAAACTCGATGAAGAGACCAAGACCTCCCTGCATGAATTGTTCGACTCCATCCCCCTAGTCCGGTCCGAGGCGTACAACTACCGGCTCGCCATCCGCAGCGGGTTGGCCTCACCCAACGCGTTTGCCCTGCCGGACGGCCTGATTTTTGTCACCGACGAATTGGTTGACCTAATCGGCATCGGGGATCAAATGCTGGCCGTGCTACTGCACGAGATCGGGCATGTTGAACATCAGCACGGGATGCGGATGGGACTGCAGGCTTCCACCCTCGCTCTGCTTGGCACCCTGTTTCTGGGCGATATCAGCGGCGTGTCCTCGGTGGCCGCCGCCCTGCCGGGGATGCTCACAAGCCATGCCTACTCCCGAGGGTTCGAGATCGAGGCCGACCTCTTTGCCGCAGAATACCTGATGGACCACGACTACGGCATCGAGCCGCTGGTCGACGTTTTTATAAAGATGGAGTCCATCCATGGAGGGATCCCGCTGGAGGATGTCCTGTCCACGCATCCCAGCATGCGAAAACGGGTGGACATCCTTCGGGACTTCGACCGCCGTCAGGAAGCCGATCCCTGAGCCGGTTGGCGCAGGCCTGGTCGCTGGGGCTGACATCGGTGACGGCGAACTGAGCCGACGCCTCGCCCTCCCGGTCCCAACACGCAAAGGCGAATCCTCCGGATGAGCCGCGACTTGGAGCCAATCTACCCCATCACTCCCCAAACGCGCGGATCGACATCCAATCCGGCAACGCGGCCCACGCGACGTACACGCCTTCCGCCGTGCTCTCCTCGCGTTGGTAATACCAGCCCGTCTCCACATCGCGCTGCGCCTGATCAAAGGCCTGCTCGGCAAACCAAATCGCGCGATGTCCCGCTGGCGGCACCGCCTCCGACGCGACACCCATCCGATACTCATCGCCCACAAACAACCGATTCAGCAAGCGCGCCCGCCGCGCCCACGCCTGATCGCCCGCGCCCAACCGCACGATACTGATCCCGTCAAACTCAGGCGACGCCACCTGTATCGGGCCGTCCAGCACGTCCTGCATCCAACCCGCCGCGCCGAATTTAACGTCGGCGCGCGATAACGTGCGGCTATCCAGATACGGTGTCTGTCCCTCCAACCGCGGATATGGGCGCGCCTCGCCGGTCAGCCCTTGCAGCGAACCGGATAGCATCAGATACCCAAACATCGGCGTCGTCACAATCGGGAAACGCCCCGTCTCATCTGTCTCGAACCGGGTATCACGCGCCGCCCACCAGACCCGCTGATTGTGATCGATCGGCTCCCGCTCCGCCGCTCGGAACCGCGCCAGAAAACTCGCGTACGCGCCCATCGGATAATGTCCGTCCCCGCTCGGGAACAAGGTCGGCTCACGCAACGTCACCTGCGGCTGTGCCAGTACCGGCATCTGCACACCGACCAACACCGGTACCAGCACAACCAGCGCAACCACTGCCCGTACCGCCAGTGGACGCAGCGTACCGAGCGTAGGCGCGAGTACCGCGACCATCAGCATCGCTTCGCCCGCTCGCCAAAAGTAGCGCGGCGCATGCAGTTGCGGCAGGAAGAAGAGCACCGGCAACGCGAAGGCCAGCGCCCCCAACACCCGCCACCAAGCGTGGAGATCCAGCTCGCGGCTAGACCAACGTCCCAACAGCCACAAAAACACCAGCGTCGCCCCGCCAAAGCCGAACACGATGTAGCCCAGCGCCATGCGCAGGTTAAAAAAGGGATCGAGGTCCGTGCCGCCAGCGCCCGCCCAGATCCGGCCGACACCAAACGCGGCCAGGCCCGCCACCGCCAGCGCGAATACGGTTTTCCAATCGTTGGAAAAAATTTTGCGCGTTTTTCCAATCGTTGGAAAAAAATCAGCCCATTTTTCCAATCGTTGGAAACTTTTTGGACGATTTTTCCAATCATTGGAAACTGGAAACGTCAGCAACAGCCAGCCATATAATGGCAACAAGAGCAACGCATCGGCGCGGGCGCCGACCGCGAGAAAGAAAAAGACGATCCCCAACGGTGTGCGAACGGTTGCGAGACTGAGCAGCAACAGCGCCGACGACAGCGTGCTGCTGTTGACATACTGCGTGTTCAGCAATATTGCGGGCGATAGCAGTACGGCGATCAGGATGAGCGGGTCCAATTGCTGTCGATAGCGCCAGACGAACACGAACAGCGCCAACCAAAACGCGAGGGCGACGGAGCGATTGGCGAGTCGCACGGGTTCCGCCGGCTGATCGAACGCCCGATTGATTTTCAGCACGGCGGCGGTGTAGATGTACAAGACGTAGGTCTTGTCGAATTGATAATACTGTGACCACGCTTGGCGATCGCCACGCGCCCAGTCGACGGAACCGGCGAGAATGGTGGCTTGATCGTTTTTGCGCAAGAAGCCGGAGGTGGACCAGAGCGACGCGGCTGCAATCAGCAGCACGCTGCCCAGCAGAATTGCGATTCGCGTATTCACTTCAATACCACGATGTTCGTTTCACATTGCTCATCAGATCGGGCGACAGCTCCTCGATAAAGCACGAGGGTTTGAGAAATTGTACACCACCGTCCCGCTGGCGTCGCACACTGGGCAGGCAAAGATAGAGCTCGTCTTTCGCCCGTGTGACCGCGACATAGAAAAGCCGTCGCTCTTCGGCGTCGCCGTCCAGCTCCTCCAGCGAACGCGCGGACGGGAACATGCCTTGCGCCATCCAGATGACAAAAACCACGCGCCATTCCAAGCCCTTCGCCTGATGCACGGTACTAAGGCGGAGCGCATGATCGGGCTCGTCGCCCGGATTCGCCTCCGCGTCCAGATTGGTGAGCAGCGCCACTTCGTTCAAGAAGGCTTCGATAGAAGGGAAGCGACTGGTGTAGTCGATCAGCTCGTTGATGTCCTCCATGCGGCGATCCGCGTTATCGAAGGTTTCCTTGGCGTACTGCTCATAGAAACCCTTGCAGAAGCGGTGCACGACCTCGCCGGGATCCTGCATCAACCCGTCCTTCTCGACGTCGGACGCGATCAGGTCGACTGCGTTCCAGGCCTCGCGCGCCGCGGCCGGAATCTTTTCGGCCACGCGCTGGCGCGTCGCTTCCTTGCGCAGATCGCAGCGTCGGCCCAGGAAATTCCAAATCTTCAGCGTGGTTTTGGCGCCGAGGCGCGGCCACATGCCGAGCAATCGCTGGAAGGCCAGCTCGTCCGCCGGGTTTTGCAGCACGCGCAGCAGCGCGGTGACGTCCTTGATGTGTGCCTGCTCGAAAAAGCGCACGCCGGATGTGATGACATAAGGAATGCTGGAGCGGGACAACTCGAGCTGCATTTCCAATGCATGAAAATGAGAGCGATAGAGCACGACCATGTCGCGCATGTCATAGCCCTGGCGATGCAACTCGCCGACCTGCTCAATGATGTATTGGGCCTGCTCGCGGCCGTCGCGCATTCGCGCCAGCACGGGACGTTGATACGGTTCGCGCACGGCCTTCAAGGTTTTCTGGAACTGATCCTTGTTGCCCGCGATGCAGGCGTTGGCCATGCCCAGGATTTCCGGCACGCTGCGATAGTTGGTGACCAATTTATAGATGTGCGTGCCGGGATAGCGGTCGGGGAACGAAATGATGTTGCGGAAATCGGCACCGCGCCAGGAATAGATCGATTGGAAGTCGTCGCCTACCACCAACAGATTTCCTTCCGGACCGGCCACGAGATCGACCCACGCCGCTTGAATGGTATTGGTGTCTTGATACTCGTCCACCAGCGTGTGCACAAAACGCTCGCGATAGTGTTCGCGCAAGTCTTCGTGTTCGACAAAGAGGCGCAGTCCGTTGACGAGCAGGTCGTCAAAGTCCATCGCGTTGAGATCGCGCTTGCGTTGTTGGTAGGCGTTGTAGACCGACATGATATCGCCAACATCGACTTCGGTGTGGGCAAACCGGCTGGCGGCGAGGGCTTCGGGATTGCGTTGCGTGTTGGCGGCGAGGCTGAAGATGCTCAGCAATACATCCGGTTTGGGGAAATGCTTGTCGGTGAGCTTCAATTCCTGCACGCAGGTTTTGGTCAGGCTGCGGGCATCGTCCTGATCCAGAATGGTGTAGTCGTTGCCGTAACCGATCAGGGTGGCGTGTCGCCGCAATATCCGGTTGGCCATGTGGTGAAAGGTGCCGCCCCACATGCCACTGACGGAATCGCCGACCAAGTCGCGGGCGCGCTCCAACATCTCGTTGGCGGCGCGGTTGGTGAAGGTGAGCAGCAGGATGTTTTGCGGGTCGATGTGACGTTGTTGCGCCAGCCACGCAACGCGGTAGATGAGCGTGCGGGTTTTGCCGGTGCCGGCCGCCGCAATCACGAGCACGGGGCCATCGGGGGCTTGAACCGCTTGCAGTTGCTCCTGATTCAGGGCGCGTTCGAAATCAATCACCGGCACCGCCATTACGAAGTCCCGACCAAATCGCGCACCGTCATGTCGTCCAAGCTATTGGCCATACCCGAATTCACATCGGCGATCACCTGTTGCACGGTGATGTCCAAATGATCGAGTCCCAGCGATTCCGGTCCGGTCCCGTCTTGCAGGATGGTGTCGAGCACTTCCCTCACCGTCAGCCGTTCAGGCGCTTTCAGCAATACATAGGAGCCCGGCTGCTCCGCCAGTTCACCCAGCAAGCCGGCGCGTTCGAAAAGCCGCACAATTTCGTTTACGAGCCGTGTCGACACTTGCGTTTGGAGTGCAAACTCGCCGGCGCGGAACACGCTGCGGCTGCCATGCAGGGCTGAGGCGGCTTGCTGCATGATACCCACCGCGATCAGCAGGCGCGACTTGGTGCTGGCGGTGGAGGCGGTACGTTCCAGTTTATAGGTCTCGGCATTCTGGATCGAGAAGGCCACTTCTGCGCCCAGCAGGATGATGATCCAACTGATGTACAGCCAGCCGAGGAAGATGGGCACGGAGGCGAAGGTGCCATAAATGGCATTGTATTTCGAGACCCCGACCTGAAATTCGATGTAGACCCTTTGCCAAATCAACCACATCAGCGCGCCGATCAGGCCGCTGATCAAACCGGGCCCGAGCTTTACTTGGGTGTTCGGCACAAAGATATAAAGGAAACTGAAGGCCAGCCAAACCGCCAGCAAGGGGCCCAACCGGATTAAACTGCGCCAAATCCAGGCGGCGGCCTCCAATTGCTCACTGAAGAAGGCGTCGACGACGGCGGTGGCGGCGCTGGCGGCCACGACCAGAATCGGCACAATCACCAGGATGCTGATGTAGTTGCTGATCTTGCGCAGCAAATTGCGTGAGTGCGGGATGTACCAAACCTCATTAAAGGATTCCTCGATGCTGGCCAACATCTTGATGACGATAAAGAGCACCACGACCAGAAAGATACCGCCCATGGCAGCCACGTTCACCTGTGCATACTGCTCCAGCATTTGCAGGATGAACTCTTGAAACTCGGCGGGCATATCCTCCATCCAGTCGCCCAGCATATCGGAGACATCCTCTTGCCCCGCGCCTAAACCGCGGTACATGGAGAACATGATCGCGATCACCGGCACGATGGAAATCAAGGTTCCCAGTGTCAGGGCGGAGGCATGTAGCGGAATTTTGTCCTGCTTGATACCGCGAATGACCAAATGGGCCATGCGCAGGTAGCGGACCAGCGTGCGACGAGGCTGAGGCAAATCATTCGGATCAACTTCCCACAACTCGTGCCGCACGAAGGCGATGAGCCGGCGTACCAATGTGATCGCCTGTTGCACGATGGCTTTCATGTGTCGCGCTCCTTTTGCGCAGCCCGGCGCTGCTCGTACAGCAACCACGCCGCCATGGTTTTACCGTCTTGAATCTGTCCCGTGTGAATCAACATGCGCACCACGTCGCGCGAATGGAAATGCACTTCGATATCTTCGTCGTGGTCGAGATTGCGCGAACGCGGCTCGTGCCAGAGTCGCGCATAGTAGATTTCGATGCGCTCGTCCACGTAGCCCGGCGACGGATAAAGGGCCCCGAGGCGCTCGATCTTGGTCACCTCGTAGCCCGTCTCTTCCAGCACCTCGCGGCAGGCGGCCTCCTCGAGGTCCTCGCTGTCCTCGACATTGCCGGCCACGATTTCCAACACGGGGCGGTCGAGGGGTTTTCGAAACTGGCGCACGAAGACGAAGCGGTCATCGGGTTTCGGCAGTTGCGCTACGACGGCGACGGCCGGGCCGTGGCGCACAATTTCGCGGCTGGTGCGGGTGCCGTCGCGCATCTCGACCTCGTGCAACTCCAAGGAGACAATGCGGCCCTCGTAGACACGCTCCATACTGATTGTTTTTTCGTCCATGACCTGTGCGTGAACCTCTATAAAAAATTGCAGTGTTGTGGTATGGAGCTTACTCTACTGACCATGCTTCATACCAGAACAGAAACGATGGCGCGCGAGGAAAGTGAGCTGGCGCCGTACGCCGCGCGCAGCGCCGCCTCGCGTGGACGCCGGTATCCGGAGCCGGGCCACGCCTATCGAGCAGAGTTTCAACGCGATCGCGACCGCGTGCTGCATTGTCGTTCCTTCCGACGGTTGGAGTACAAGACCCAGGTTTTTGTGCACGTCACGGCGGACCATTACCGGACCCGGTTGACGCATACGATGGAGATGACCGCGATTGGGCGCACGCTGGCACGGGCCTTGCGGGCCAATGAGGATCTCACCGAGACCATCGCCTTGGCGCATGACATCGGGCACAGCCCGTTCGGTCATTGCGGCCAGCGTGAGCTGGACAAGCTGATGGCGGAGCATGGCGGTTTTGACCACAATCTTCAGAGCCTGCGTTGGGTCGAATTGCTGGAGCGTCGTTATCCCGGCTTTCCCGGTCTCAACCTGACGTGGGAAACGCGGGCCGGCCTGCGTAAACACATCGCGGCCGATCCCGGAGCGGAGCTGGATGGAGTACCGATCGGGCCCTACCAGTACATGGAGGCCCAAATCGCGGATGTCGCGGATGACATTGCCTATCAGGCGCACGACGCGGAAGACGGACTGGAGGCAGGTTTGCTGAAGCAAGAGATGTTGAGCACGCTTGATCTGTGGCAACTGGCGGACGAACGCTGTCGCGCACATTACGGCGATGATCTAGCGCCGGCGGATCGGGCCGCCTTCACAATCCGATTCCTGCTCGATTTGCAGGTGGAGGATGTCCTGCTGACCACCGTCGAAAGATTGAAAGCTTTCGACCCGCAGTCGCCCGAAGACATCATGAATGCGACGGACCGGATTGTGACATTCAGCGACGGCATGAAAGAGTTGTTGAAGCCGTACCGCGACTTTCTATTCAAGGAACTCTATTGGCATCCCGACGTGGATGATTCGAATCAGCATGCGGTGCAATTGATGCGTCGCCTGTTTCAGCATTACGTGGCGAACCCGGACACCATGGGGCGCCGGGCCCGGCAACAGGTTGAGCGGGACGGGATCATGCGCTCCGCCTGCGATTACGTCGCCGGCATGACGGATTTATATGCCATGGAGGAAGTACGGAAGTATGGCTTGGACGAATAAACAAGTCTTTCAAGGAGGATAAAATGATTAAGGAAACCATTGCAAAACTGGTCGATGGGCAGTCGCTGTCGCAGGACGAGGCCTATGAAACGTTACGCGAAATCATGAGCGGCAACGCCACGCAGGCGCAGATTGCCGCGTTCATCACGGCGCTGCGCATGCATGGCGAGTCGGCGGACATTATTGCCGGGGCGACCCGCGCGATGCGCGAGCATTTTACACCGGTTCAAGCGCCTGAAGGCGTGGTGGTGGACACGTGCGGGACCGGCGGCGATGGGGCGCACACTTTCAACATTTCCACCGGCGCCGCACTGGTCGCGGCGGGCGCGGGCGTGATCGTCGCCAAGCACGGCAATAAGAGCGTATCCAGTCGGTGCGGCAGCGCGGATGTGCTGGCGTCACTGGGCGTGAACATCACGCTGGATGCGGCGCGGATGGGCGTCTGTCTGCAGGAAGTCGGTATCGCATTTTTATTTGCACCGGCGCTACATCCGGCGATGAAGCATGCGATTGGGCCGCGGCAGGAAATCGGGATTCGCACCATCTTCAACATTCTCGGGCCGCTATCCAATCCTGCCAGTGCGCGGCACGGCGTGCTGGGTGTCTATCATCGCGATCTCGTGCCGATTATGGCCGAGGCGTTGGCGGGCTTGGGCGCGGAACGCATGTTTGTGGTGCACGGCGATGATGGACTCGATGAAATCACCACGACGACGGCGACCTATGTCGGCGAGGTGAATAAGGGTGAAATCCGTAACTATCAGCTTTGGCCGAACGAACTTGGGCTGGAGGTTGCCAAGGCCACCGATTTGCGCGGCGGCAGCCCGGAAGACAATGCCAAAATGTTGCTGGCGATTTTGGATGGCGAAAAAGGGCCGAAGCGGGACATTGTTGTGCTCAACGCCGCCGCCGCGATCGTCGCTAGCGGATTAGCAGCCGACTGGGCGGAAGGGATTCAGCAGGCGGCGCAAGCGATCGATAGCGGAGCCGCCCGGCAGAAGCTGGATCAGTTGGTCCAGTTTACGAATGGGTAGGTTGGGGATACCCGCTTAGAACGTTGCGCTGAGATAGCGGAAAATCGTGCGGAAGAACCACTCATATCCTCAGATCAGCCCGCTGCTACTTCTCGCTGTCCGGCGGATGAGGGCAGATCAATCGTACTCCCGGAAAGTAGGTCTTCATTCTGGTGGTGTCGCGGGTCAGCAGAGGTATTCCCGCCGCTTCAGCGTGACCGCCAATAAAGAAGTCAGGGAGAGGCGAGGCTTTGGTTCCCTTGCGATCTCTATATCGACTGAACGCCTTAGCAGCGCGAAAAAGGCCTTGCCGAGGAATGTCCTGGTAGATGAGACCGAATTTTCGGACAACATCATCAACAAACTCGGCTGAAGGACTTCCGAAGCAAAGCTCCGCATAGACGACCGAGTTGATGATCAAACCGGAATCACTGTAGTTCTCAAGCTGGGCAATTGACCATTCCGCCCAGCTTGGATCATCGGTAAGCACATCGATGATCACATTCGTTTCGACCAACACGGCCATCTACTTTTCCCGAGTTTCCTGCATCCGCTCTCGTGTGGTTCGTGTGCCTTTGAGTACCCCGCGTAGCTCGCCGAATCTGTTTCGGCCCCCCGCAGGATTTTCCTGCTTCAGCAAAATCACGGTCCCGTCCGCGATGCGAAAATCCACATGCGCATGCGGAGCGATGCCGAGGTAATCACGAATGCGAGCCGGTATGGTCACCTGTCCTTTGGTCGTCACCTTCATGGTATTACTCTTACATGTATGACTTACAAAATCAAGGTTTTGCAGGTCTCATTCATCTCGCGCGGACAAACACGCGTTCTTGGTCCAGTTTACGAATGGCTAGGTTGTGGATACGGATCGGCCTGTTTCAGCACGCGCTCGCCCAGGAAGGAGATGGCCCAGGCGCCCACCGGGGCGGTGAGAACGATGCTGAGCACGGCGATGGCGAGAATGATTTCGCCTGCCGCGGTTGGCCGGCCAGCCACTTGCATGGCGAGTAACGGTCCCGCCCCAATCGCGGCTTGCACCGTTGCCTTCGGCATAAAAGACACGATCACGAAAACGCGTTCGGCGGCGGTCAAATTGCTGCCGGCCAGGCAACCCGCCGTACCCAGTGCCCGCGCGCTGATGCCAAGCAGGATGATGACCAGGCCGACCACCCCAGATTGCCACATTACCGTCAAGTTCACCTGCGCGCCGACTAATGCGAACAAGATGATTTCGGCGAA
>SLAD01000289.1 GCA_007126995.1 Kiritimatiellia bacterium
CAGATCGGAAACGCGAATTTCCGCGAACCCATACATAAAATCGAATGGAAACAAGGGGCCGCGCTGGTCTTGCCGAGCGGCCTCGTTCCGGACGCGCTCCGCGTGATCGGAGAGGCGCAGGCGCGAGCCGTCGGAACAGACTTACCATCCTATGCATTGATCCTGCCTGCGGAAGACATAGAAGCGCCGGAAACATTTGTCTGGAACGGCGTGACGATTGTGCGCGAATAACCAACAAGAAAGAAGATAGCTGGACTCTTTAAAGATACTGAATCCAGGCGCAGGCGGATTCATCGGCTCGCATCTGACAGCCCGTTTGCTGGGGGAAGGGCACGACCTTACCGCCGTAGACACCCATGCGGACAAGTTGAACGCGTAATGGGGACACGAGCGTCTGCGGTTTATGTCGTGCGATGTTTCGGATCGGTCGGGACCGCTGGAACAGCGCCGTTGAGGGACAGAGATTGTCTTTCCGCACATGTCCGTGCTAAAGTCCGCCCCAATGCAGAAGAATTCGTACACCTTCAAACTCGACTCCGCTCAGCAGGAAACGCTCATCCAACTGCTGAAACAAGGGAATTATCTGCCCGACGAGATCCCCTACACACACATCGCGGTGCGGGGCGAAAACCTTCGCATCGCCCTGTACACCAGCGGGAAATGCGTCGTTCAGGGCAAGGGCGCCCATGACTGGGTCCTCTATAATATGGAACCCCTCGTGCTCCAGGATGCCCGCCTCGGCTACGACGAGGTGCACGATCCCGCCGCAATGGAAGCTCATATGGGCATCGACGAAAGCGGTAAGGGCGACTTTTTTGGCCCTTTAGTGATTGCGGCGGCATTCGTCAACAAGCCGCTCGCCAAAGCGTTTGAAGAAAAAGGCGTGCGCGACAGCAAAACGGTCACCAGCGACAAGAAGGCGGAGGAAATGGCCCGCGACATCCGCAAAATGCTCGGGGATCGCTTTGCCATCATCACCATCGGCCCGCGCGCGTATAACCGCCTCTATCAATCGATGCGCAATGTGAACAACATCTTGGCCTGGGGCCATGCCCGTGCAATTGAGAACCTGCTCGAAAAGGTGCCGGACTGTCCCCGCGCCATTTCCGATCAGTTCGGCCCGAAACGGCAAATCGAACAGGCCCTTATGAAGAAGGGCCGAAGCATTGAGCTCGTCCAGCGTCCCAAAGCCGAATCCGATCCCGCCGTAGCCGCCGCCTCCATCCTCGCCCGCGCCGCCTTTATCGCCGCCCTGCGCAAACTCGGCGAGCCACATGGCGTCACGATCCCGAAAGGCGCCTCCGATCGCGTCCGCGACGTGGCGGCGGAACTGATCGAGGCCAAAGGCCCCGATATTCTGCTGGACACCGTGAAGTGCCACTTTCGCACCACCGATGCGGTGCTCGAGAGCACCGGGCACTCGCGCAGCGACCTCGGCCCCGAAGGTCAGGCGGTCTCCAAACCGTTCGCCCGCAAATCGCGCAAGTGATTCGACCTTCCCTTCGCGCGCTGTATCGGTCACGCTAGAACCATGGATGAGAAGCACCCCAGCTCGGATCCGAAATGGATATCCAGCGGCATCCCGCAACTGGACGATATCGTCCACGGCCTGCGTCTCGGCGACAATGTAGTCTGGCAAATCGAGTCGCTCGATCACTATCGCGACTTCGCGCGCGACTTCCAACGGCAAGCCGCGCGGGACCAGCGCCCTTTCATCTATATTCGCTTCGGCCCTCACGAGCCCATTCTCAAAAGCGCACCCGGCATGGTGATCGAATCCTTCGACCCGCGCGATGGCTTCGATGTCTTCAGCGCGCAAGTCAACCGGATCATCACCAACTGGGGCGATCGCGCCTGCTATGTCTTCGATAACCTCTCCTGCCTGGTCGACTGGTGGGCAACAGATGAATTGCTGGCCAACTTCTTCCAAGCCACCTGCCCATACTTGTTCGAACTCGATACCGTGGCCTATTTCGCGCTGGACCGGGACCAGCATGCCGACGACGCCGTGGCCCGCATTCGCGATACCACGCAGGTGCTGCTGGACGCGTTCATGATCGACCAAACCGTTCACGTCCGCCCCCTGAAAGTGTGGCAACGCCACTCTCCCCACATGTTCCTACCCTACCGCCTCGAGGGCGAAGCGTGGATCCCGATCCCCGAGTCCTCGGTGCCGCGCTCCAGCTTGGTCCACGCTACCATCGCCCCGTGGGACACCGTATACGCCGCGCTGCGCGACGCCGTCGAAGCCGGCGGCGACGGCCCGGACATCAAACAGCGTCGCGCCTGGCAAAAGCGGCTCGCCGAAATGCTACTCGGCCACGACCCGCAAATCGAACGCCTGACCGATCGTTTCCTCTCCCTCGAAGCGCTCTTGCACATCCGACAGCGCGTAATCGGCTCCGGCCGCATCGGCGGCAAAGCCGCAGGCATGATTCTGGCCCGTGCCATCGTCCGTCACCAATGCCGCACCATCGCCTCCGCGTTCCCGTTTCTTGACGAGGATTCCTTCTATATCGGGTCCGACGTCTTCTACACCTTTCTGGTCCACAACCACCTCTTCCGTTCACGCCTCTCCGCCACCCGCACCGGCTACGTCACCCACGAGGAATTTGAACAACTTGAGGAGCGCTTCCTGGCCGGCGAATTCGATCCCGCCCGTATCACGGAATTTCAAACGCTGCTGGACGAACTGGGCGACGCCCCCTACATCGTACGCTCCAGCAGCTTACTGGAAGACGGCTTCGGCAACGCCTTTGCCGGCAAATACCTGAGTGAATTCTGCGTCAACCGCGGATCCCTCGAAGAGCGCATGGAAGAATTCATGCGGGCCGTCAAACGCGTGTACGCCAGCACCCTTAATCCCGACGCACTCAGCTACCGCCGCAATCGCGGCATGCTGCAAAGCGACGAACAAATGGCGGTGCTGGTGCAACGTGTGGCCGGAGAACAACATGGTCGCTATTTCTTTCCCGCACTCGCCGGCGTGGCGTTCTCCCGCAACCTGTACGCGTGGACGGATCGGATCGATCCGGAGGCCGGCATTATCCGACTAGTCTTCGGCCTCGGTACCCGCGCGGTCAATCGCGTCAGTCGCGACTACCCCCGCATGATCGCGGTCTCGCACCCGGAACTGCGCCCCGAAATCGGCCGCGAGGTCACCACCTATTCACAGCGCCACGTCGACGTCCTCGATCTCGACTCGGGCACCTTCGCCACCGTGCGCATGAAGAAGATTTTGGAGGAGGGCCCCTATCGCGGCCTGCACCGCATGGTATCCATTATGACGGACGGGGATCTCAGCGAACCGATTGGTTCGCGTGTGCCGCCAGGGGCCGACGTGGTCTTGACCTTTAACCGGCTCATCCGTGATACCGACTTTGTGTCGGTACTGGGCCGCATGCTGCACGCGCTGGAGGAAGTCTACGAGCACCCGGTCGACACGGAATTCACCGCCGCCGTCTCGCCGGATGGCCGGGTTGAAATTAATGTGTTGCAGTGTCGTCCGCTGTGGTTGCCGGGGGCCAAGGAACGCGTGGAGTGGCCGGAAGATTTGGCGCCCGAATCGGTATGCTTCCGGTCGGACCGTTTCATCAATGGCGGCGTCTCGCAACCGATCCGCTACGTCGTGTATGTCGACCCGCGCGCCTACGGCCAACTGGCCGACGATCAAACACGCAAAACGCTGCCGCGCGTGATTGGACAGATCAATCACGCCATGCGCGAACGGAACGAGCGCTTGATGATGATGGGGCCGGGCCGCTGGGGCAGCAGTAATCCGGACCTCGGCATCGGCGTCGGCTACGCCGATATCGATCAAGTCGCCGTCCTGATTGAGGTGGCCCACGAAGAGGACGGGCACGTCCCCGAAGTATCCTACGGCACACATTTCTTTCAGGACCTGGTCGAAGCCGAAATCATTTATATGCCCGTCTATCCATCGCAACCCGGCTCCGACTTCAACGAAACCTTTTTTCGCGAATCCGCCAATCAATTGGCCGAATGCTGCCCGTCACTGAGCGCTTACGCCTCGATCGTCAAACTGATCGATGTGCCCAGCGATCATGACGGACGCCACATACAATTGGTTGCAGACCCCGAATCGCG
>SLAD01000279.1 GCA_007126995.1 Kiritimatiellia bacterium
GTCACCGGCGACATGATCCCGGAAGGCGCGGTGGTGATCGATGTCGGGGTCAATCGCGTCGAGGACGCCAGTAAACCGCGCGGCTACCGACTGGTCGGCGACGTGGATTTTGATGCGGCGCTGCCGAAGGTGGCGGCGATTACGCCGGTCCCGGGCGGGGTCGGCCCCATGACGATTACCATGTTGCTCTACAATACGGTGTCCGCCGCCGAACAAGTCCACGAGCGGGAAACGAGCGCCTAACGATCATGCGTGTCCTGAATCGCTATCTCTTGTCCGATTACCTCGTCATGTTCGTGATGACGTTGCTCGTCTTCACGTTCGTGATGTGCGTGGGCGCCGTGATTCAGGCGATCGATTACATCGCGCGCGGGGTTTCGCCTTGGATCATCCTGCGCGCCTTCACCTACAACATCCCGTACATCCTGACCTTCTCGATTCCAATGAGCGCGATGACCACGGTGCTGCTGTTATTCGGGCGGCTCTCGTTGGACGGCGAAATCACGGCCATGCGCGCTTCGGGACTGAGCATGTGGCAAATCATCTCGCCGATCATCTTTGTCTCCATCATCCTGTCCAGCATCTGCGTATGGCTGAATATCACCGTGGCGCCCAACGCGCATTGGGCGCGCCGCCAGGCGTTGGTGAATTTGGGCATCGAGGACCCGATCAGTCTGCTGGAGCCCGGCCGCTTTATTCGCGATTTCCCTGGGCTGATGGTCTACGTCGGCGGCAAACAACAAAACGATATCACCGATGTGATCGTCTATGAAGTCGGACCCGATGGCGTATCGCGCAGCGTGCGTGCCCGCAGTGGCTCCTTGTCGATGCCCTCGGAAAACATGATGTTGATCGACCTGTACGATGTGCGAATCGATCAGCCCGACGATGCCTACCCGGATGACCCGTCCCGCACGCGCACGATCCACGCCCAGCATTATCCCGTTCCGCTTGATTTCTCGCGGCTCATGCGCAGCGGCAACATCAGCAAGACCAAATCGTCTATGACGCTGGGCGAGCTGACCACCGCGATTCGCAATATCCGGGAACTGTACCCTCAACTGGAGGGCCTGGAGCTGCGACAAGCCCGTATGGGATACCTCGTCGAGGCGAACGAACGCCTCGCGCTGTCCCTGTCGTGTTTTGCCTTCACCTTGCTGGGTATCCCGCTGGGCATGAAGTCGCGGCGCCGCGAGTCTTCGGTCGGCATCGGGATCAGCTTATTGGTCGTGTTTGTCTTCTATTTCTTTATAATCATCGCTGACGCGCTGGTCCGGCACCCGCATTTGCACCCCGATGTGATTGTCTGGATACCCGTTGTATTGGGGGAAGTGTTGGGCTTTTTCCTGATCAAGAGTCACGATTAGCGGTGTGCAAGCGAGGGAGGGATAGATGGACGAAAATCAATCAGTGAACGCGCGCTCCGATGGACGCGCCTTGGATCAGTTGCGCGAAGTCGGGTTCGAGCTCGATATCGCGCCCGCCTCAAAAGGATCCGTGCTCGTGCGCATGGGACGGACGCGTGTCGTCTGCGCCGTTTCGGTGGACGAAAAGGTGCCGCGCTGGATGCAGGCGCAGAAAGTGCCGGGCGGCTGGCTAACCGGCGAATACAGTCTGTTGCCGTACGCGACGCCGGATCGCTCGTCCCGCGAATCCTCGCTCGGTAGGGTCAGCGGGCGCACGCAGGAAATTCAGCGCCTGATCGGTCGCTCGCTGCGGGCCGTGGTGGATCTCGAAGCCTTGGGACCGCGCACCTTATGGGTTGACTGCGATGTGCTGGAGGCGGATGGCGGTACCCGCACAGCCTCGATTACCGGCGCGTTCGTTGCCCTGCGATTGGCCGTCAACCGATTGATGGCCGAGGAGCTGCTGCAGGAGGATCCCATTCGCGAATCGGTTGCGGCCATCAGTGTCGGCATCGTCAACGGCGTGCCGATGTTGGATTTGTGCTACGAGGAGGATTTGGCGGCCAGCGTCGATATGAATGTGGTGGTCACCGGTTCGGGCCGCTATGTGGAGGTGCAGGGCACCGCCGAAGGCAATCCCTATAGCCGACAGGAATTGGACGCCATGTTGGCGCTGGCCGACAAAGGGGTAAGCGAACTGACCGAAGCGCAGCATCAGGCGTTGCTGCAGTAGGAGTAACAACATGCCGGCGATCGAACAATCCGAGGTCGTGCAACTGTTGAGACAGTTGATCGCCATCCCGAGCGTCAATCCGGGCCACACGGATGATGCCGCGATTGCCAATGAAATACGGCTGGCCGAGTTCCTTGGCACGCACTTGGCGGGAAAAGGATTCGAACTTGCTTGGGACCGCGCCAGCGAGGAGCGCGGTAGTGTGATAGCCACCTACGGACCCGCCAACCCGTCCAAGACCATCGTGCTGGAAGCGCACACGGACACCGTTGGAGTCAAAGGTATGGCCATCCCGCCGTTTGAGCCAACCGTGGAAAATGGCCGTGTGCACGGGCGCGGCTCGTGCGACACGAAGGGGCCAATGGCGGCCGCGCTGTGCGCCCTCAGTAAAGAGCGCATCGAACGATTGGCGGCGGCGGGCGTCCAGATCCAGTTTGTCGGCGCATTTGGCGAAGAGAAAGGCAATATCGGCGCTGATCGACTGGTCGATCAAGGGCTCGGCGCGGACATGGCGCTGATTTTGGAGCCGACCGAATTGTCGATCGTCTATGCGCATAAAGGCGCGCTCTGGGTCGAGCTTACCTTGAGCGGCGAACTCGCGCACAGCTCCAACCCCGCCAGCGGCCTCAATGCCATCAATGCCATGGCCGAACTATTGGCGTGGTTGCAGGAACAGATTGTCGCCGATCAAGCAAAGCATCGCGACAGCACCTTGGGGCCGCCCACGCTGAATGCCGGTCGCATCGAAGGTGGCGTCGCAATTAACATTGTGCCGCACCAATGCACGGTGGAGATTGATCGCCGCATCGTGCCGGGCGAGGAGCCGGAGGATTTCCTGCGCCCGCTGGAGTCGCGCTTGGAGGCCATGAAACATGAGGGCCGGATCCGCGCCTACACGCTCAAGATCATCAAGGCCGGCATGCCGTTCATCACCCAGCCCGACGCGCCGCTGGTGCAACAGCTTCAGGCGGCTTTGCGCGCCACGGGACATGAGCCCAAGCTGACGACGGCCGCTTGGTTCAGCGATGCGGGGCCTTTCGCGCAAACGTGCAAGGAGGTGGTCGTATTCGGTCCGGGCAGCATTGCGCAGGCGCACACCAAGGATGAGTTTATCGAGGTGGAAGAACTTATGGCCGGGCAACGGGTGATCGAACACTGGTTGGACACGCTGGCTGCGGCAACCGGCTGATGAATTCCATATGAACCCGAAATCACAGATGGGCCTGATGCTCGGCGGGGCGGGAGTCGGCCTGATCGGTTTGCTGATTAGCGCGACCAATCTGTATTGGGGCGAATTGAATCAAGACGAAGGCTGGTATCTCTACGCTGCCCGCGCCACCGCCGCAGGGCAACAAGCCTACCGCGATTTCGCCTTCACACAGGGTCCTGTATTTCCGCAGGTCTATGCGTGGATTCAACCGTGGGTGGAGGCGCAGGGCCTGTTGGCCGGTCGCCTGTTCACCGGTTTGTTGGGCCTGGTCGCGTTGTGCGCGGCGGCGGCATTGGCCGCCCGATTGAGCGCTCCCGGCTGGAAAGCGGCGGCCGCGCTGCTCACCTTCGGTCTCCTCTGGCTGAACGTCTATCACAGCTACTTTTCGCTGGTCGTGAAGACGTACTCGCTGACCGCGCTCTTCATTACGCTCGGGGCCTTAGCCCTGTCCTTTGCGGGGAAACGCCACGGTCTCCTATTGACGGCCTTTGCCGGGCTGGCGTTTGCGCTGGCGGCCGGCGTCCGTCTCTCGGCTGGCGTGCTGTTGCCGGTTGTGGGCGTGGGCCTGCTGCTCTATCGCGCGCGTTTCCCACGCGCCTGGTTGACCTTCGGCGTGGGGGGCGTGCTGGGGTTGCTGATCGCTTTTCTACCTTCTTTCCTGCGCGCGCCGGACGCGACCTGGTTCTGGCTGGTCGGCTATCATGCGGAACGGGCCGGCGGCGGCTGGCTGCTGAAGGCGGGCTTTATCTCA
>SLAD01000234.1 GCA_007126995.1 Kiritimatiellia bacterium
CAGGGCCTCTTCGATTTTCTGTTTGCCCATCGCCAGGACTGTTTTGAACTGGCGCCGCTTCGTAACGAAATACCGTTCTCCGCTGCGTGGGATATCCTTCACGCCAAGCACAACCGGGACAACTGGCGGGAGGAGTACAATCTGTATCAAGTCAGCATCCTGCAGGACCCGCCCAGTCCCGCCATGCTCTTCCAGACCGGGTGGACAGGCGGCATGATGACGCCGCTCGCCTTGATTCAGGAAGGCGACGCCATCTCTCTGGAGCGTTGCATGCGTCAGTTTGATTTCTTCTTCGCAGCCCAAACCGATTACGGCCTTTTCCACCCCTTCTTCAATGGCGAGATCTTTCATGGGGAGATGAAACTGGATATTGATGAACACGGCCAAGCGGCACCCGGGCGGCGCCCGAAACCAATCACGTTGGTGCGTCGCATCGGTGACGCGCTTTATTTTCTCGTCCGAAGTTTCCGCCTATTGGAGGAAAAGGGACTCGGCGATCGCATCAAACCGGCATGGAAAGAGGCCTTGCGAAAAAATGTGACAGCCATCCTGGATATCTGGACGCGGCATCACGACTTCGGCCAGTACATCCACCTGGATACCGGCGACATTGTGATTGCCCGGTCCACCGCCGGCGCGTTAATCCCGGCGGCGTTGATGGAAGCTTCGCGCTACTTTTCCGAACCGACATGGATTCAAGTCGCGGCTGAAATTGCCGAGCATTACCGCACGCATGACCTTGCGGACGGCGTGACCAGCGGTGGGCCGGGAGACTGTGTACAGGCCCCGGATAGTGAGTCGGTCGCCGCCCTCGTCGAAAGCTTTATCCTGCTCTATGAAGCAACCGGCGAGCGCAAATGGTTGCAGGCCACAGAAGATGCCATCGTACAGACGGCTTCCTGGATGCTGGCGTATGATTATGCTTTTCCTCCCGGAACGGCGCTGCATCAAATCGACGCCCAAAGTCGCGGCGCCTTCCTCGCCAACGCGCAAAACAAGACAGGGGTGCCCGGCATCTGCACGCTTTCCGGTCAGGGCATCCTGCGCGCCTTCCGGGCTACGGGCAAGGAAGTCTATCTCGATGTGCTCCGGGACATCAGTCATACGATCCCGCAGTATCTGGGGCGCTCCGATAAGAGAATCCCCACCCGTCTGCCTTGGGGGCGCAAAGGACTGACGGAACTTCCCGAAGGTTGGATTTGCGAGCGCGTCAACGTCACCCAGTGGGGAGAAGCGATCGGCGAAATCTCCGCCTATTCCTGTTGGTGCGAAGTCGCCATGATGCTCACCTTTTGCGAACTACCCGGCGTCTATTGGGACACGGAAAACCGCAAGGTCCATGTATTCGATCACGTTGAAGTCACCGTTTCAGACGATGGCCGCACGCTACGGATTCATAACCCCACCGCTTTTCCTGCGCGGGTTAAGGTCCTCGCCCAGAACCACGCCCAACGTCGACAGCCGCTAGCGCCCCTCGCGGCCGCAACTTGGCCCGTCGCCGAAGTCCCGGCTGCTGGCTCGGTGGAGCTTGTGCGCGAAGCGCTCATTTCCCCGTAATCTGAAAACGTTGTCGATAGATTGACGCGTCATTCCGACAGTCGAATGATATAGAGGAAGCAGCGACTTGGTGCGTCACCCTCTGGTGTACTTCAACCGGAACAATCGTTGCATTTCGACCATGCCACTAGCTTGTAAATCGCGCTTGAGCGGACAATCGACACTCAGCAGCGCGTCCACTTTCCGCCAATCATAGCTACTAGAGGAGAGCTCCTCTGCACGCTGCCGTGCAAGAGCAGGCGCTGCCGCCTTCCATTGCGCCACAATGGCGCGTTGCTGTTCAATGGACGGACTCCTCATGAGAATCCCAATCTTTTCCGCGCCTGCTCCATAATCTCAGGTGCTTCCTTTAATTCGCATAACGGCTCCAGATGTTTCAAAATATATTCGCCATCCAATTTCCCGGCTTGGCGCACCACCAATCCATCTACATCCAACCAGTCTTTCGCACGTCCCGCAAAGGCTTTCATAATGAATAGATCCTCTGCCGAGCAAGTGGGCAAAATCACATCCGGTGCAAATTCAAAGGCAGATACGCGCTCCATCATTTCCACCTCAAAATCCAAAGCCGCAAAAGCCACATCCAAAGCCACACCATTGGTCGCGTGCAGCAGAAGAACCCTGTTGGTCAGCGCAAATTCAAGCGTATGATCGCCCAGTCGTCCCTTGAACTTTGCCAGCAGTTCAGACGCGAACGGTTCTTCTTCGCCGAATCCGGTTAAAAGCGACAAGTCGGCATCCTGAGTTAGCCGAGGTTCGCCCCAACGCAAAACCGCCAAGCCGCCGATGATGCAAAACTTCCAATCTTGCGATTGCATGTACACACAGATTTCCTTGGCTGCTTCAAACATCGCGTTCATTCTTCACCCAAAAGCTCTATGGAGTTTTGATTTGTCATACTAATACGAGGCATGAACTTGAGGTGTCATATTGGCACCTCAAGTTTATAAGCTGCTTATTGCCAACGGCACCATACATCCCACCAAACAGATCAACGCAAAGAGTTCTTTGTGATCCATCTATCTGCATTGTGAAACGTTCGCAATCAAAGTCAAACCTTCCACAGCAATTCGCTGCATTAGCAGCCCATTGAAAAAGTGCCGAATCAAAGTCTTCCACGTCCTAACGGACGCAGCTACGACCATATTTCCTTGTAGCTGCCGCCGTTAGGCGGTGGCTGAAAAGCGACATGAGACTTTTTCAACGGGCTCTTAGGCCTGAAATCACTGTCAGGCGATGCCTTCTGGCCGCATCCCCGCCCATCAGGGGCGAAAGCGAATGATGTCCAGGTCTGTGACAACGCGATAGTACTTAGCGTTTGCTGTGCAAAGAGAGAGTTGATGTTCGCACGCCGTCGCGGCAATCAAGGCATCGGAGAGCACAGAATGATCTTCCTTTGCGGAGCTGACGGACATGTTCTTCCACACTCGCCAAGTCATCCCGATCTTTCCACATGCCGAAAGCAGGATGCTCTGCCGCACAGCGGCGAACCCCATCCGAATAAGGCACAATCACAGCTTGCTTGCGGCCACGATTCGTAACGGTCACCCGCTCGTTTCGTGCCAATGCAGCTAAAATGCTGCGTGTGTTGCGACGTAAGTCCAAAACGGTAGCCTGTATAAAGTCCTCTCCTCAAAACTCAGGCGGATCGCCGTTCCGCCTCCACCGCTTGGATCAGGGCCTCGATGTTCTCGGCGGGCACATCGGGTTCCACGACATGGGTGGGGGCGATCACCAACCGGTAGCCCTCCCGGGCCAAGTCGGCCAGCAGCGCGACTTCGCGGCGCACGTCCTCGGGTGTGCCGAATGGAAGGGTGGTCTGGGTCCCGATCATGCCCCAGAAGGCCAAGCGGTCGCCGTAGCTGCGGATCACGTCTTCCACCGGCATGCATTCAGATTGCAGGGGATTGAGGATGTCGACACCGACCTCGATGAGGTCGGGTATCACGGCGCGGATATCCCCGTCGGAATGGTAGCGTATGTAGGGAGGCGCATCCGGGTAGCGATCACGCACGGCGTGGATAATGGCAGCCAGCCGCGGCTTGATCTGCGCGCGCCACAGTTCCGGCGACAGCAGCATGCCGCGTTGCGTGCCGATATCGTCGCCCAAGCCGATCACCTCCACACCGGCCTCCGCATAGGCCAGCGCCACGCGGATGGAGCGTTGTGTGAAATAATCCAGCAGCCAATGGGTCACGGAACCTTCGTCATCCCCCATCAAGTCCATGAATACATCTTCCATGCCGCGCAGATACCACGTGTGTTCAAAGAGGGAGCATTCCATGTTTCCGTAGGCGGCATGTTCGCGGGAATGAATAGCGGCCACCTCCCCCGCAAGGGATTGGTAGTGGACGGGATCGGAAAAATCGGGCCAGGGAAGTGCTTGTACCTGCGCTAGATCCTCAATGCCGGCAAGGGGATGAAAAAGTTCGCGCAAGTGTGACGCCTCCCCCACACTCTCCGCGCTGGGTATACGCTGTACGATCCCGGTGTAAATGATTTCGCGCGGCTCGGGCAGCGCAATGCCCGCCGCCGC
>SLAD01000054.1 GCA_007126995.1 Kiritimatiellia bacterium
AGAAATCCAGCGAGCGTTTGACGATGCCCAGATTGCCGTTATCCGCCTTGCCCGGCACCCATCGCTCCGTGCCACCGACATGATTCTTGTGCTCGATGCGCAGATTCTGCGGGGAAAAGTTCTCGCCATTGTCGGTGTAGTGCAGGGTCAGTCGATCGGTCTTGAGCGTCAGCGTTTTGCCCTTGATCAGCACATCCGCGCGCACGCCGTTGGCTGACTTCGTGCCCACTAAGACAGACGGATACGGCGAAAACTGAGCCTTGTCCGCGTACTCCAAGCGGACACAACCCGGCGTATAGACGGTAAATCGAGCGTTGCCGAACGTGATCGGCGACTTACGTTTTGACATAGTGACTGGCTCCCTGCGCGAGTGGTTACAGTTCAAAGATTGACTGCGCACACTCTATCAGGGAGCCGGTATTCATCAATCGTAAATCGCGAGACGATACAGCGAATCGACGTGGTCCCAATGGACGACATCCCACCACGCGTCAATGTAGTCGCCACGGCGATTTTGATAATGGAGATAGTAGGCGTGCTCCCACACATCCAGCCCCAGAATCGGCGTGCCCAGCTCATCAACGATATGTCGCATCAGCGGGTTATCTTGATTGGGGGTGGAGGTAATCTTTAGCCGACCGGCGCCGTCGGTAATCAACCATGCCCAGCCCGACCCGAAACGGGTCATGCCGGCCTGTTTGAAGGCGGCTTTGAAGGACTCGAAGTCGCCCCACTCCTCGGCGATCGCGTCCGCCAGCTTGCCGGAGGGCTCACCACCACCACGCGGACTCATGATCTCCCAAAACAGATCGTGATTCCAGTGCCCACCGCCATTGTTACGAATCGTCGTCTGGATGGCGCGGGGCAAAGCGGAGATGTCGGCAATCAGTTGTTCCAGCGTGTGTCCCAGCAGCTCGGGATGCTCGTTCACGGCGGCCACCGTATTGTTTGTGTAGGCGGCATGATGGCGACCGTGATGGATCTGCATCGTGCGCGCATCGATCGAAGGTTCCAAGGCGTCAAACGCATAGGGCAAATCGGCCAAGGTCAGCGAAAACCGCTGCTGAGCCGTTTCGCGAGCGGCAGTGTAGGCCGCAGTCGGCTTGGTCCAGCCCAGAAAACCGCCTGCCGCGAGCAAGGTGCCCGCCCGCAAAAAGTCACGTCGTTTCAGTCCCATATTCCGTGCGCTATCCTCCATGATCTTCGCTCCTTTCGGTTGTTAAACATGATGCTCAGCAGAAAAAGCGGCCGCATGCGCCTGTATGCGCTTGAACATGGCGTGTAGGCCGTTGACGCGGCTCGGGGTCAAATGCGAAGCCAATCCGATGCCACGCAAAAAGTCGAGTGAACCGGACTGGATTTCCTCCGGACTGCGCCCGCTATAGAGTCGCACCAGCAGCGCGACCAGCCCTTTGGTGATCAGCGCATTGCTGTCGGCCTGAAACCAGATTTTGCCGTCGCGGTCCTGCGCATCCAGCCACACTTGCGACTGACAGCCATGCACCTCGCGGTCTTCCGTCCTTAACTCGTCCGGATAGGCGGGCATTTCGCGGCCGAGTCCGATGATGTACTCGTAGCGATCATTCCAATCATCCAGCATCGCAAAATCATCAATCAACGCCTGTTCGGCTTCTTTAAGTGTTTCAGCCATTCTCTCCTCGTTGGTGCAAATCTTTGTGGTACTCTAAACTACTCCACGCCACTGATCAAACGATCGAACTCGCCGGCTTCAATCATCGGTTCCAGCTTGCGCCAGCCGGGAATGTGAATATTTCCGTTGATGAATATCTGCGGGACAAAGTCGACATCACCGGCGCGACGCTTCATATCCCGAACGTTGGGACTATCCACCCAGTCCTGTTTTTCACCGTCCCAGACCACTTCATGAGCGGTAAAGTTCAATCCGCGCGAGCGAAAGAACTCCATCGCCTTGTGGCAAAGTCCGCAAATCTCCGCATGGTAAATTTCGATATGCATAAACATGCTCTCTTTCTGTACTCATTAGTGGCGTCGCAGCCAATCGATAAAACTGGCATCCAAATTGAAACATATGGACTAAAGCACGAGGTACGCAATCGCGTCGTATTTGATCGATAAGCCGACCAAACTAAAGAGGGCCGCCCAGCGGGCTGGATAACGAATCATGCCCGCCACCAGTAGTACGATGGGCGACGAGAGCGGAAATAAACAAAAGAAGAAGATCGTCATTCCGCCGTATCGATCAATGCGGTTGTAATAGCGCCGGTACTTCTTTTCGCCGATGACATTCTTGATCACCGTATCGCTAAATGCATATCCGATCAGGTAATCGATTGCTTGCCCTAATATGGCTGTGCCCACCGCCACCGTCCAAAGAAGCACGAGGGCGTGATTAAATTCGACCATCCGCGCGTAGAGAATTTCGACTGGGGAAACGATGAAGAAAAGGTAACCGGCAAAATGAAATAGCCCGAACATCCAAATCGTGGTCTCATCGCCGGCGATCAGCATTTGTCGCAAGCCGTAGGAAAGGATGGATACGCCCGTGATCAAGCCGGCCACGACGATCACCCAGCGGGGCGTCCAATCCAACAAACGGCCAAACCAGGATGTCGGCTTTTTCGCCGCGGAGGCGGCTGAACTATCTCTTTCTTCAATCACGCCGCGAACCCTACCACCGGAAACCAGTCCGAACGAATAATTTCCTGCAATTATTCGGACAACATCAAATCCTCACGTACATTGCGCGCATGTCAGAAGGTCCACAAGTCAAACTGCGTACACAATGGCTCGCCCGTCACCTTCAGGGGCGACGGGCAGACCGGATCTTGACCGAGCGGGCGGAACTCCGTGACGTCGCCGCGCAATTGTCCGGTCAAGAAATCGGAGTCTGCGCGTGCAAAGGAAAGCATATATTTATCCCTTTCGGGCAGAAATGGGTGCTGCACAACCATCTCCTGATGCGGGGAAAATGGCGCATGGCCAAAGGTCCTTTTCTCTTCATTCCAGCCCAGTACTGGCTGGTGATCGAAACCGGCTCATCCGCCATTTGCAATATCAATGGGCAGGTGCTCGAGTTCATTTCCCCCCAACAAGCGCAAGATATCTTGGCCAGGCTCGGCCCCGATATTCTGGCTGATCCCTATCCCCGCGATGAAGTCATCACCGCGTTGCAGGCGCAGCGGAAACCGGTTTCGGAGGTGATTTTGGATCAGTCCGTGATTGCTGGAATCGGTAATGTGGCCAAATCCGAGGCCCTTTTCCTGGCCGGGATCGATCCCCGCTCGCCCGCGAATGCATTATCGACCGATGCCCTCGCCCGCCTCGCAGACACCATGCAGCAGGTCATGCAGGAGAGCCTGGATCAGGGCGGACGCTGGATTCATCGCGTCTATCAGCGGCATCGCCAGCCCTGCCCGTCTTGCGGCTCCCGGATCGCTGTCATCCGCATGCCGCCCTCCAAGCGCAGCACCTATTTCTGCCCGCGTTGCCAGCGGTAGAGATTGAGACCAGTTGCTATTTCCTTTCGAAACATTCTCTTGGCAACGCGTCCTGCTCTGCTCCGTCAACAGATCCCGCCGACCGCAGAGGGTCGGCCTACAACCCGGCTCACCGGGACGGTTCGCCCCACCAATCCCATCACGCGAAGGCAGGGCGAATCCTCCGGATGAGCCGCAGAGGCCAAAATGAGAATGGCTGCACATTGATGCAATTGGCTTGCGCTTTCTATCGTTCATGGCATAGTGCCGCAGACGTTTTTGGGTGTGTAAAGTCATGGCATACAAAGTCTTCAATATTCAGGAGCTAGCCGACTATCTCCATGTGTCGAAGCAGGACTTGGAACTGCTGGTGCGACGCCGTGAGATTCCCTTTGACCGTCAAGGTGACCGGGTTGTATTCCGTCAAAAGGAAATCGATTCCTGGGCCTCGCGCCGCATCCTCGGCTTTTCCCAGCCTGAACTCTCGTCCTACCACGAGGTTTCCTCCGCCAAGACGCATGATTTATCAGCCAAAAGCGCCATCATGCCTGAATTGATCAAGGCGTCTTTCATTGAGCCCGCGTTGAAAGCCAAGACCAAGAGTTCGGTGATTCGGGCCATGGTCAAATTGGCG
>SLAD01000390.1 GCA_007126995.1 Kiritimatiellia bacterium
ATTAAGAACTGAGGAAATGTGGAGATGTGAGGGAGGCTAATGTGCTGATGTGTTAATGTGCAAATGTTTTTGACGCTAAAACAAAAAACAATTAAACTAGCAGTCAGTTAGACAGTTAGAAAGTTGGACGGTTAGACAATAAATCTTTAAAAAACATGGGGTCAACAGGCACCTTTTTTCAAAGTCCTTTGCGGCTCGTTTTGCTTCTCTTTTTATTCTGTTACCCTGGTTTATCAGGGGCGCAAAACATTTCCAATCTTCACAATGAGCTTGATAGCATTCGTCAAGTTCATTGTCCTGATGCTTCATTTTCATTTTGGGCCGAGTCGGTTAGTGACACTTTGGTTAATTCTGTCAATGCTGATTCCTTGTGGCCCACAGCCAGTGCCATAAAGATATTTATTTTGACAGCTTTTTATCAGGAGTTTAGGGCAGATTGGGACACGGTTCCAGAGGTGTTGGACTCCATTTTAACTTATGCGCCGGGTTTTCAGGCTCCTTTGAACATGTTCAGTGCCAGTCAGCGCTCTGTAATCGACAGTGTTTTATCCAGGTTTACTTACAATCAGCTTGCTGCGGGCATGATGGGTATTGGGAGTTTGGGCAATGCCAGTTATAACGCTTGTGCCAATATTGCCATTTTTCTGCTTGGCGGGCCGGCCATGACCACTTCCCGCATTTACAATTTGCATCCTGATTTGTCCGGTGTTCGCATTGGTCGTTATATGCTGGAAGCCCGAACAGATTCTACGGACAATATAAACCGGATGACAGATTTCGCCACGCTTGTACGTATGATTCATTATCAGACCATTCCAACTCTTCAGCCTTCCGATTACCCGAAGCTGGAAGCGTGTATCTGGAGTGGAACCTATGAAGGTCGCACCTATTATCAAAAGAGCGGAGGACTCACTTCTGCCCCGGCGCTAAGAAGCCGGGTAGGATATATTATTGACGGCAATAACACCTTGATATACGCTTTAAACCTGGTGGCGTTTAGTGGAACAAGTGATAACTACGTGACGGCAAGAAATTACATGACCCTGTTGATGAGGGAGCGGTTGCTGGAAGCAAAACCCGTGTCATCAAAAGGTTATGTGGTTAACAGGGAAACAAAACTCTATCCCAATCCGGCATCCCATATCCTTAACATTGAAACAGCACAGGTTATTTCCCTGATAACCGTCCACAACCAGATGGGCACAAAGGTTCTTGAAACGAATGACCAGCCCGTTCACATACAGTCGCTGGCTCCAGGCATGTACTTTCTTACCCTGCATACCAATGACGGCACAGTTATCCCGTTAAGATTTATCAAGAAATAGCCAGTGAGCATCACAAACCCCTCTTGCAGGGTGACATGATGACACCAACCTTCATCAAACCACCTCATCCCCCGGTCTTCATTAAACCACCTCACCTCCCGGCCTTCGTAGTCAAACCACCTCACCCCCCGGCCCCCTCTCCTATATTTGTGCCATATGGCATTAACTAAAGGAGAGGGGGGAGTAATGTGTTAATATACAACATATTAACCCTTTATTCTCTATCTCGTTTAAGAACATGGCGGGACAGGCTCTAAAGGCCTGCTCTTTATTGGCAACTACAATATGACGATGACAGTCCGCCGGTGGCATGGGGGTGTATGGGAACTATACGGGTCATCCTCTGCATGGGTTCATCAAAAATAGATAATTGGACAACGGAAAACCCCGCTTGCGGGGTGCAATTATTATAGAAAGAGAGGTCATCATCAACCCCCGGAACCCCGGTAGGGGGTGATATGATTTTTTGCGATGCGGAAACACCAATATAAAAGGAATGCTCGAATGTTTGTGGGATTGAAACCCACCGAAACGTTTCTCCGTGGAATACGACATGCGCAATCTATTCGAATGGTACGAAGTGGAACCACAATAATATCACCCCGCAAGCGGGGTTTATGGGTGTGGGTGGTGCATTCCGGCTATAATCATGTCACCCCTTCGGGGTTAAAAGACATAAAAACAGATATTTAGATTGTTGCTTTAACCTTAGCCAAGACCTCAACCACGATCCAGATACGCTCCACTATCGGGGCTCCGCTTCGCTTCGGCCTCAATCGTAAATGGGACAACATGTGGCGTCTCTCCCACACCATGCGTCGCGTCATGTCAGGATGCGCATAAACGCACTTTGGCGGCGTGTGCGCATTTTCCGTCTGGCCTTTTTTATTTACTAAAGTTTCGGAGTTGTTAAATAATTGATAATCAATCGTTGTTTTTAGAAAAAAAGTTGCATTAATCAATGTAATGTGTTATATTTGAAGCTGTTAAACACAAATCAAACACTCATTGAAAAATGCAACAGAGCAAAGGTAAAAAAAACCTGTCAGAGATTGCAAAATATTGCACCAGAAACGATATTTTTTTGAAAACATGCCGGGACATGCTGAAAGAATTAGACCTGAGATACATCAACACTTTGCTTTTGGCTGCCAAAGTAAAAGGGGTTGATGTGGTGAGGATATTTCAGTTACTGTTTGTTTTTCAGTATTTTGACATAAAGAACACTCATCAGTACATAAGAAATGGGAAGTCCATCTCTTCAGATTTCAAGAAGGATGTGTTTTACGATTTCATGAAAAACCCCAAAATTGATTGGAGAAAGATTGTGCTTCTATTTCTTCGTCAGGTATTGAAACTTATTGATAAAAAGACAGTTGAAAACACTTCGTCGTCGAATGAACCTCGATTCTTCATAGTGGATGACAGCATACTTGAGAAAACAGGCAAGGCGATTGAAGGCATTGGAATGGTTCATGATCATTGCCAAAACAAATGGCGGATTGGTATGAAAGTACTCACTCTTGGTTTGTGGGACGGCAAAAGCTTCCTGCCTGTCGATTTTTCTATTCACAATGAGCCTGGGAAAACTGGCAAAAGGGGACTTAGAAAAAAAGATCTTGATAAACAGTTTGTTAAAGATAGGGCTGAAAATACCCCTGGCTACAGCCGGGTTCTGGAAATCGCAGCCGACAAGATTTCCATGGCGGTTGTCCAAATTGCCAATGCCATGAAAATGGGGATAGAAGCCAATTATGTGTTGGCGGACACATGGTTTATCTGCGAAAGCTTTATCAGAGACATCAGGGGTTTATGTAAGGACATGCGTGTAATTGGCTTAATGAAGACCAACCGGAATATAGTCATAGACGGCAAGACTTGTAAGATCAATTCTGTTCCTGATCTTAAGCGCCGTGAAAAAAAGTATTCCAGAAAATACAAGGCTCACTATATTGCGTGTAAAGCTGAATATAAGGATATCGCCATCAAGGGTTACTGGATAAAAATGAAAGGTAACACAAGCTGGAAGTTTATGTTGTCCACTGATCAGACCCTTACATTCATTACCGCCATGAAGTACTACCAGATCCGCTGGAGTATTGAAGTGTACTTCAAGGACTGCAAGCAAAACCTGGGTCTAAATAACTGCCAGTCAGTGGATATGGACTCATACTTTGCCCATATCAGCATAACGATGATGAATTATATGGTGCTAAGCATCAGGAAGCGCTTTGAAGATTATGAAAGTCTTGGTGGTATGTTCAGGCACACAAAGGCGGAAATCTTGGAGAAAACACTGATAGAGAAAATGTGGGAAATAATCATCGAACTCTATCTGATGATTTTTGCAGCACTGGATGTAGACCTGGATCGTTTTATGCTAATAATCATACACTTAGAAAAAAGCGCAGAAGATCTGATGAAAAGCACCCTGGCTGAGCTAGTCAGCGTCAATAAACGGGCAGCTTAATAATGTGTGTATATTTGCTCCGAAACTTCAGATCTTTTGTTTCGATCACTATACCATAAGCGCCCTTGCGATCCCGCAGCTGTGACTGGTTGAGGCAAAATACAATACCGCAGGTTTCAGGATCATAAGTTTTTTTTATGTGAGGAATAATAATATATTTGCATCTTTGACGAGCCACGACCTTCTAACAATCATGATAATGATTTAAATGTAATCTAATGCAATCCGAAAATCAATTCCCGAATAAGAATACTAAGTGATTATTCTTTAC
>SLAD01000108.1 GCA_007126995.1 Kiritimatiellia bacterium
AATGCAGGCGACAGCGGCTAAGGCCCGCTCGAAAAGAGGCTGGCGATCTTCGTCCGACTGTTGCCACTGTCCGCCTTCCGCCGGAATCCGGATCGTGGCGATCACCGGATAGCCGTCGGCCTCAATTGTGCGCAGGGCCGCTTCCCAATCGCTCGCGGCGGTGTCCATGCGATCCAGCCGCACTTCCACCACATCGCATCCCGGGTTCGGATCAGCCAGCAGCGCGGGGACGGTCGTCAAAGTAGACACAATACCTACAATCCGGGGTGTCTTGGCGCTAACCGAGAGGCTGTTGAATTGGGCAATCGCGTCGTTCATGGGATCACTATAGACACATCGCCCGCGTTCCGTCGATATCCAGTATTCCTCCCGCAATCACCAAATCAATTTCACGTCATACGCGGCGAAATTCTCATCCGCTGAACAAATCGGCATATCTTCTGCCATGGCTTGGCAAACGATCAGTCGATCGAACGGGTCACGATGGTGAAAGGGGAGCTGGGTCAGTGGCAATAGGTGTGTCATTTCGATATCCAGCACCCGAAACCCCTCATCAACGCGATCAGCCAGAAAGGATGACAGTGGTTTGGTGAGTTGCAGCCGATCGAGGCTGCACTTGATGGCGATCTCCCACCACGAGGCCATGCTGATGTAGCAGGTGTTGGCGGGGTCTTCGATGACGCGCCTCGTGGCTGGGCTCAGTCGATTGTCCCCAGCAGCGAACCAGAGCATGGCATGCGTGTCGAGCAGCACATTCATCACATGTATTCCGCCATGTCCTCCAGCGGCGCGTCAAAATCGTTGCGCATAAGGACCTGTCCCTTGGCGCTGCCGAAAACGGGTCGCGCCACCCGTTGTTCGCTCGGGCCAAGCTGGGCAACCGGCTTGCCACGCCGTGTGACAATGAATACCGTTCCTTGCTGAGCCCGCTCCAAGAGCTGCGAGAAATGTGTTTTCGCCTCAAACGCACCGATAACTTCCGTTTTCATGTAACTAGTTTAGTAGACTGGTTTGAATTGTCAAGCAATGGCTGGCTGCGTTGCTCGCAGCGGGGCTGCTCAACGCCGCCATGATCCAAGCTGACATTGAGCATGCGAATCCTGATGGGAAATCCCGGCCTAAAACACCACAACATGTCCGATGTCATCTTTATGAGAAGGCCACGCACCCCCTTTTTTTGCAGCATCCTTTTTGCTTGAATGGCGGGGAGGGCATTCGTATAGTCGCTGCTCTACTAATTTGAAGGAGAGAATCATGGCACGTAAATGTGAAGTATGCGGAAAAGGGCCCTCTGTGGGTAACCGTATCATCCGCAAGGGATTACCGAAGAAAAAAGGCGGTATCGGTTTGCACACCACGGGGATTACGCGGCGTCGTTTTTTGCCGAACCTGCAAAAGATCAAAATTAATCAGGATGGATCGATCAAGTCGCGGCTGGTCTGCTGTTCCTGCCTGAAATCAGGAAAAGTAGAAAAAGCGTGAGGTGACACGGATGCACGAAGTTAAAGAGGCCGGCAACGTTGAGCTAAAGTACGAGGGCAAAACCCTCAGCTATCCCGTAATTGAAGGCTCGGAGGGCGAGCGCGCAATTCGCCTGGGTAGCTTACGAAAGGATACCGGCCTGATTAGCTATGACCCCGGTTACGGCAGCACGGGCTCGTGTATCAGCGATATCACGTTCATTGACGGCGAAAAGGGTATCCTGCGCTATCGCGGCTACCCGATTGATGAATTGGCCGATAATTGCACCTTTATCGAGGTTGCGTATCTGTTGGTGCACGGACACCTCCCGAATCAGAGTCAGCTTACCTATTTTTCCCGGTTGCTGAACCGGAAATCCTTGATCCACGAGGATATGCGGAATTTCTTCCGCAACTATCCCGAACACGCGCATCCCATGGCGATTTTGTCGGCCATGGTCGTTTCGCTGTCGAGTTTCTATCGTGAGCTTGATCTCTCTGCAGAAGAGGAGATCGACCTCACCGTAGCCCGGCTGTTGTCGAAAATTCGCACCTTGGCGGCTCTTTCGTACAAGCAATCGATCGGCGCTCCGCATGTATATCCCAGCAGTAAGCTGACGTATGTGGAAAACTTCCTGAACATGATGTTCTACACGCCAGTTGCGAATTACGAGATTGATCCGATCACCGTGCGCGCTCTGAACAAGCTAATGATCCTGCACGCGGACCATGAACAGAATTGTTCGACCTCCGCCGTGCGCTTGGTTGGTAGCTCGGGGGCGAACCTGTACGCCTCGATTTCGGCTGGCATCTGTGCGTTGTGGGGACCGTTGCACGGTGGCGCCAATCAGGCGGTGATCGAGATGCTAGAACAGATCCACCGCGAAGGCCTGACGATCGACAAGTGCATTGAGCGCGCGAAGGATAAAGACGATCCATTCCGCTTGATGGGCTTCGGACATCGCGTCTACAAGTCCTACGATCCCCGCGCCAAGATTGCGAAGAAGGCGTGCGAGGATGTGCTGAACGCGCTGGGCATAAAAGACGAATTACTGGATATCGCGGTGCAGTTGGAGGATCGTGCGCTGAGCGACGATTACTTCAAAGAGCGGAACCTGTACCCGAATGTCGACTTCTACACGGGCATTACCTTGCGCGCTATGGGGATCCCAACGAACATGTTTACCGTCATCTTTGCGATTGGTCGGTTACCGGGCTGGATTGCCCATTGGTTGGAGCAGCGGGCGGACAAAGATCAACGGATTGGGCGTCCGCGTCAGGTGTATACCGGCCCGAATGAGCGGAAAATTATGCCGATTGAAGATCGGCCGTAAGCGATTGAGCAACCGCATCGATGACAGGAAACGGGCGTCGAAACGGCGTCCGTTTACTTTTTTTGTGAGCGAGCCGACGCTTCTGCTTGTCGCGGTTCGGTGCCTTTTGGCATAACACAGCGGAACAGGGGAACCCGGAATCATGATGCTTGATCACCTAGTCTTATTTCAATTGCCGTTGGCTGACTTTCTTTACTCCTTCCGCGAAAGTAATCCGTCCGGAAAAGTAATCGTCATTTTGCTTTTCATCGGCTCCATCTATGCGTGGACCATCATGGCCACCAAGTACGCCGAGCTGCGCCGTGCCCGCCTCGCGTCCCGTCGCTTCTTGCAGATCTTCCGGAAGGAAAAGGATCCGCTCGCCATGTATGCCCGCAAGCAACAGTTTTTCGATAGCCCCCTGTACCGGGTCTATGAGGAGGGTTGCAAAGCGTTGGGGCAGGAAATCGAAGCGTTGGGGCATAATCCCGACGAACTGTTCATGGCCAATCTCTCCCCGGACGCCGAAACGCTTAGCCTGCATCAGTTCGAGGGCATCAAAAACATCGCCGACCGCAGCGTGTCGGATCACAACCTTTTCCTGGAACGACGAATGACGCTCCTGGCAACGGCGGTCACCACCAGTCCTTTCCTCGGCCTTTTGGGCACGGTTTGGGGCGTGATGAGCGCCTTCACCGGCATGGCGGCGGTGGGTACCTCGACGCTGTCCGCCGTAGCGCCCGGTATCGCCGCCGCGCTCATGACCACGGTGATGGGACTGCTGGTGGCCTTGCCCTCCACGATAGGGTACAATCTATTGAGCGGGACAATTAGCGAATTGCAGGTGCAGACCACCAACTTTGCGCAAGAATTTACCGACAAGATTAAAAGTTCCTATCTCCGCAACCATTAACAGCAGTCATGGCCACTGGATCAAAGACCACTACGCTCAAGACCATTAGCGAGATTAATCTCACCCCGCTAATGGATCTGACGTTTATTCTGCTGATCACCTTCATCATCACCTTCCCCTTGATCGAGCAGGGGATTCCCATGAACCTGCCTCGCGCCGAGGCGGAAGCCTTGGCCGAAGATGCCGCGCGCACGATTAGCGTGGATGGCGAAGGCAATGTATATTTGGATGACGTGGCGATCACCATGGAAGAGCTGGTGCGTGACATGGACGTGCTGGGCTCCGTCGATCCGAATGCCGTCGTGCTGGTGCGCGCGGACGAGGATTTAGCCTATGGTCGCGTGGTTGAAGTGCTCAAGGTGCTCACCGATGCTA
>SLAD01000329.1 GCA_007126995.1 Kiritimatiellia bacterium
GGTCCCATCTCACGCAGCATCACAACCGTGACGGCCGACCCAATGTACACTTCCTGGCCGAACCGGCGCAGTTCCAAGCCGGTTTGGAGCGCGAGGATCATGCCGGTAAAGAGCGCCACCACCGTGATCACGCCCAGGCTCTTGATTGCGGTCAAAAACTGTTGGTGCAACACATCGTGACGATGACGTTTTGAGAGCATAAAGGGCACATCGCGAAAGGCCTCCAACAGCATCAGCATGGCAATGCCCGTGTTGCGCAACGTCAACAGCGTGTTGCGCCCCATCCGCGCGATGAAGTTCTGGGGGGTCGCAAAATACTCTGGTTCTCGGGTGATTATGGCGGAGTCTCCTGCTCTTGCGTCCAGCCTAGCACGTACAGCAACTGGAACCGTCTTTTTGTATCGGTTCGCTGGTATCCGATCAATCCCTTTAGCAAAGCCCAACGGCGCAGCTCCTGCTCCTCGCGATCATCACGCTCCCACTCGATTAGCGGGAAAATGGATCGGGATCGATAGTCCTCACCCTCGCGACGTCCGCGATACATGCCCCATAACAGCTCGGTTTCGCTGGCCTCATCGAGCCGGGTAATCTGGTACAGCGTCCAGAAGGGCGCATAATTGCGCTCGATCGGGTGCGATTCTTTCAGGGGCCAGAGGTCCAGCATCCGCAACCGGCTGGCGTCGCCTTCGCGGCGATAGGAAATCAGCGGCCACACCTTTTGATAGTTGGCGATGCGCTCGCCGCGGGGAACCGGTTCGTTGAGCGCGAGCGGTGCGGCGGGCTCGTGTGCGCGTTTCACGTCAGCGTAGTAAAAAGGCAGCACATAGCGTCGCTTCGCGAGATAGTCACGCCGATCGACTCGCTCCTCGCGCACGATCGGCCACGCGTAAAAACTGGACTCCTGGCCACGCACTCGCTTTTGCCCGGCGATCGGCCAGACATACGTCTGATTAATTTCACCCGTGCGCCGCTGAATAAAGGGCCACGGAAGGAGCGCCATATTCTGCCGTGTTCCCCGGGTAACACGGAAGAACGGCGGCAATACGGTCCATGAACGCTGATCGGTCAACCGCATCTGGCCATAGAATGGAAACAGTATCCAACCGCTGCCCGCCGAGTGCGCGTAGTAGTATTCGGCGGATGTCCAGAAGGGCCACATGACGAATTTCTTGTTGAACCGGTCACGATGACGGCTCTGACCATAGAAAGGAAACACCCGGAACCGATAGATCCCCTTCCCCTGCGTGTGCGAGACAATCGGCCAGATGTAGTCGTGCGTGACAATCTCATTCAATTCCGTGCGCATGAACAAAGGGAAGAGCACGAATGTAATGCGGTCTTGCCCTAGAATTTCGTGCACGCGACCACCGATCGGGAATACCGCCGCGTAACGATCGCCGTGGATATCGCGGCCTTGAAAATAGATTGGCAAGAGCCAAAATCGATAGCGCGACTGCGGTTCTGTCGTGTCGAAGTTCGTCCAGAAGGCTAGCAGGAAGCGGCCATGATGATCGTTGCGAAAGTTCTTGGTGAATCCTACCGGCCAAAGCAGCTCGTGCCGGGATCGTTCCGCAGCCGGATCTTCGAAGCGGCTGTAGAGCGGCCGAATCGCGGTCAACGATTGTCCTTCCTGACCATCGGCTCGCTCGAACAAGGGCCCCAGGATGCGGAGCCGCATGTGTCCATGGATGTCCCGCTGGCGACTGATGATGGGACCGAAATCGAATGTCCACTCATCCTCCGGAAACGGCGCGTCGCCGTGAACGGGAACCAAGGTCAGCCCGGCCAACATGCACAGGATGACTAGCCGATACATTTCTTTACCGCTTCCACCAAGTCATCGGTCAATTTTTCGGTTAATTCAACCGAGGGCCCTTCCACCATGACGCGACACATCGATTGCGTTCCCGAGTATCGAATCAATACCCGCCCGGCCCCGGCCAAGGTTGCCTCGGCCGCTTGGATGGCGGTCTGTAGTTCCGGGATATCTTCGATCGGCGGCTTTTCCTGCACATTCAAATTGACGAGTTTTTGCGGAAACAGGCGCATCATTGATGCTAACTCGGATAAGGACTTTTTCTTGGAACGCATTACGGCAAGGAGTTGCAGCGCGGCCACGATACCGTCTCCGGTGGTGTGATGATTCGCGAAGATCAAATGACCGGACGCCTCGCCCCCGATCACGGCATCATCCTGTCGCATCATTTCCAGCACGTAGCGATCACCCACCGCGGCGATACCGACGTCGATGCGCTGCTGCTTCATGGCCTCATGAAAGCCGAAATTACTCATTACCGTGGCGATCACACGATTATTCTTCAGCCAGCCACGCTCCTTGTACCATTTGGCACAAATCGCGATGATGTGGTCGCCGGTAATGGCGTCCCCATTCTCGTCCACGGCGATCAGCCGATCCCCGTCGCCGTCAAACGCCAGCCCGATATCCGCGCCTTCCTCGAGCACCTTCCGCCGCAGATCCTCGGTGTGTTGGGATCCGCATTGGTCGTTGATGTTGGTGCCGTTGGGCTCGTGATGGATTGCGATCACTTCCGCGCCCAGCTCGGCAAAGATGATGGGCGCAACCTTGTAGGTGGCGCCGTTGGCGCAATCCAGCACGATCTTCAGTCCCTCCAATGTCATTTCATCGGGAAAGGTGTTCTTACAAAAAACGATGTAGCGCCCGATGGCGTCATCTATGCGTGTGGCCTTGCCTACCTCATCGGCGGTTGGGCGAATGTCACGAATCTGGCCAGTGGTGATCAGCGCTTCGATTTGGTCTTCCTCGGCATCGGGTAACTTGTTGCCCGAACGCGAAAAAATTTTTATGCCGTTGTCCTGATAGGGGTTGTGCGAAGCGGAGATGACAAGCCCGGCATCGGCTCGCATGCTGCGCGTGATAAAGGCAATGCCCGGCGTGGGGATCGGTCCCAGCAAGTAGACGTCCACGCCCATGGAACAAATGCCGGCAGTCAAGGCGTTCTCGAGCATGTAGCCGCTGACCCGGGTATCCTTCCCGATCACGATTTTGTGGCGCTGCGTGTTTTCGTGCTGCTTGCACACGTAGGCGGTTGCCCGCCCGATTTCCAGCACCATTTCGGCGGTCATCGGCGCCATATTGGCCACGCCACGCACGCCATCTGTTCCAAACATTCGTCCCATTTCGCTACTCCATTCAGCTTCAATCAAACAGTTTAGCATGTGTGGCCGACTGATCCACCACAGACTGTAACCACGTCACCGCAGCGGACTGCGCGGCGGCGGACAGCGACTGCACGGTGGTCAAATAGTCGGCCTCACCTGAGTCGGTCTGCCAGGCTTTTGTGAACGCCAGCCGCGCTGCTTCGTCGCCGCGGACCGCGTCGGCCGCCTGCACCAATTCGCTTTGCAGTTTCTCCCAAGATGCAGCAAAGGCGCGCTGCTCCGCGATCGCGCGTGTGGTCGCAGCGGTGGACGGCATCGCCTCAATGGCGGCAATTGAGGCAGGCATCTTCCCGGCCACCTGCTCCAGACGCTTGATGCGCTCGGCCAAAATCAAATCGAGCGCCGCTTGCCCGCCCGCCCAGCAGGCCTGATGATACTGATCATCCAGCATCAGTGGCTTACGGACGACCTCATACCATTCCTTCAAAGCGAGGATATTGCCAATGTAGATCAAATTGTTCAGGACCATCCGCCGAATCGAACGGTATGCCTCCAGCGGATAAGGCGTCGGCTCGCCGGCCTGCTCAACGTCGGCGCGGTACAGGTGACCGGCCTCCAGGGCATCGCCGCGCTGTACCGATCCGGCAGCCGATACCACCCCGTACGCGATGCGTGCGGGACCGACCAAGCCCCCCTGACCGCCCAAGAAAATCGGGGGCTGATTCAGCAAAACGCCGTTCGGCACATCGCCGATCAATGAGGGGGTCGCTTTGTCCCCGTGCGGCGTGAAGTTGAAATGGATGTACGAGGAACCGACCTCACTGTGATTGCGGCGCGAGGTGCCGCCCGCCATCAGGCAATCACAGAAATTGACCAAACTGCCCATCGTCACATACGGCATCAGGATCGTTTGCTTGA
>SLAD01000363.1 GCA_007126995.1 Kiritimatiellia bacterium
CGTGAATTTGATTCCGCATTTGACGGGCGAGATCGATACGCCGCCCCATGAACAATTATTCTGGAAGCGCGCTGCTCATAGTACGGTTCGACGTGGGGACTGGAAGCTGATTAATGACGACACGAGGCCGATGCTGTTCAATCTGCGAGAGGATATCAGCGAAACAGAGAATCTGGCTGACCGATACCCCGAAAAGGTTACGGAACTACAGGCGGCGATTGCCGAGTGGGAAAAGATCCATACACCCCGTCTCTGGGACACGGGATGGACCGTCGACAATTAGGAGCAACGAATGAACACGGATGACCTCAATCAACCGCATCGGCGCTATAACGCGCTGACCGGCGACTGGATCTTGGTCTCACCGCATCGCACCCAACGTCCGTGGCAAGGGCAGCAGGAAAAGCAAGGCGGCGATGATCGGCCTGAGTACGATCCGTCCTGCTATCTTTGTCCCGGCAACGAACGGGCAGGCGGCGAGCGCAACCCGGATTACGAGGAGACGTTCGTCTTTACCAATGATTATGCAGCGGTCTTGCCGGAGAAGGCTGAGCTGGGGTTTGCCGACAATGATCTGCTGCGCGCGGACGGTGTGCGGGGAACCTGCCGCGTCATCTGCTTTTCGCCGCGACACAACCTGACGCTGCCGGAAATGTCACTCGACGCCATTCGCGGCGTGATCGACCTGTGGGCAAGGGAAACCGCGGACCTCGGACAAACCCATCGCTGGGTACAGGTGTTCGAGAACAAAGGCGCCGTGATGGGTTGCTCCAATCCCCACCCGCACGGACAAATCTGGGCGACGGACTCGCTGCCGAACGAGCCCGCCAAGGAGGATGCCCATCAACGCGCCTACTTCGAGCAACACGGCACCGTCCTGCTGATGGATTATATCGACCTGGAATGCCAACGACAGGAGCGCATCGTGGAGCAGAACGACGACTGGCTGGCCCTAGTCCCCTTCTGGGCTGTCTGGCCTTTCGAAACGCTGTTGCTGCCTCGGCGCCACGTCCTGCGGATGCAGGATCTAGAGAACAGGGAACGTACCGCCTTGGCCGACATCCTGAAGAAACTACTCATTCGCTATGACAACTTGTTTGAGTGCTCGTTCCCCTACTCCATGGGCTGGCATGGGGCTCCCATGGGGGGCACACCGGACGCTGAAGTTCAGCACTGGCAACTGCATGCCCACGCCTTTCCGCCCCTGCTGCGGTCGGCCACCGTTAAGAAATTTATGGTGGGATACGAGATGCTGGCGGAAGCGCAGCGCGATTTGACCGCAGAACAGGCCGCAGAACGATTGCGGAATGTATCCGATATACACTATAAAGAGCGGCCATAAATGTTCTACAGGATCGGGTGGCGAGTTCTCGCGCCCTTACAGGGAGAATCTGAATGAAAATATTGGTTACCGGAGGCGCGGGCTATATCGGCAGTGTCGCCGTTGAGGAATTGATCAAGGCCGGTAAATCGGTGGTCGTACTCGACAACCTTTCGCTCGGTCACCGCGTCGCCGTGCATCCCGACGCGCAGTTGGAGGTGGGCGACTTGTCGGATCGCGCCTTCATTGACCGCGTCCTGAGCGAACATAAGCCCGACGCCATTATGCACTTCGCCGCTAAATCGCTGGTGGGCGAATCCATGCAAAACCCAGACCTCTATTTGGGCGACAATGTGGTCAACGGGCTGAATCTGCTGAGCTCGATGGCTCAGCACGGCGTCACCAAATTCATTCTGTCTTCGACCGCCAACCTGTTTGACCAGCCGGAGAACATTCCGATCACCGAAAACGAACGCATCATTCCGGGCAGTCCCTACGGTGAATCGAAATACTTCATTGAGCGCATGCTGCACTGGTATTCGACCATTTACGGCATTCGCTATGCCTGCCTGCGCTACTTCAACGCCGCCGGCGCATCCGCAGAGCGGGGCGAGGATCACGACCCGGAATTGCACCTGATTCCGATTGTACTGCAAGTGGCGCTGGGCAAGCGCGCGAGCGTGAAGATGTTTGGTGATGACTATGACACGATCGACGGCACCTGCGTCCGCGACTACATCCACATTGTCGACTTGGCCCAAGCCCATATTCTAGCACTCGACGCTTTGGAGAACGGTAACTGCGTGTACAATCTCGGCAACGGAGCGGGCTATTCGGTTAAGCAAGTGATTGAGACCGCGCGCGAGATCACCGGACATGAGATTCCGGCAGAAGTGGCTCCGCGACGGGCCGGCGATCCGGCGATCCTGGTCGCAGGCAGTGAAAAGATTCGTAAGGAGCTAGGTTGGCAACCGCGCTTTCCGGAACTGCGCGAGATCATTGCCAGCGCATGGCGCTGGCATCAAGCGCACCCGGATGGCTATCAAGATAAGTGAGTAAATCATGTCGTTAAAAGACCAAGTCATCGCAGATTTCACCCAGCGCTTTGGGGCTCCGCCGGATGTTGTGGTTCGTGCGCCGGGTCGGGTAAACCTGATTGGCGAACATACCGATTACAACGAAGGCTTCGTTATGCCGCTGGCGATTGATCGCCACACGTGGATCGCACTGCGACCCCGTTCCGACGGCACGGTTTTCCTTCACTCCATGGATCATGATGCATCCTGCACGTTTGGTCTTGCGCAGCTCAGCAAAGACAGGGGCTGGCAGGAATACCCCAAGAGCGTAGCGTGGGCACTACATGACGCCGGCTACACCTTAACGGGGTGGGAAGGCACCACGATCTGCGACGTTCCCTTGGGTGCCGGGCTTTCCTCATCCGCCTCGTTCGAACTGGCGATTGCGAAGGCCTTCGCTGAAGTATCCGGGTTCCCGTGGGACGCGCCCAAAATGGCGCTGATTTCACAACAAGCGGAAAATCAGTGGGTCGGCGTCAATTGCGGCATCATGGATCAGATGATCTCGGCGGTCGGCCAGGCGGATCACGCGGTGCTGATTGATTGCCGGTCACTCGAAGCCACTCCCCTGCCGCTACCGTCCGGCACGTCGGTGGTGATTTTAGATACGACCACCCGCCGCGGATTGGTCGACTCGGCCTATAACGAGCGTCGCCAACAATGCGAGGAGGCCGCTGCGTTCTTTGGCGTCAAGATGCTGCGCGACGTGACCTTGGATCAATTCACCGCGCGGGCCGACCAACTATCCGATACGACCCGCCGACGGGCCCAGCACGTGATTTCCGAGAATGAACGCACGGTGGCCGCGGCCGACGCCATGCAGCGAGGGGATGCGGTCGCGTTGGGCCAACTCATGAACGAGAGTCATGACAGCTTGCGGGACGACTTTGAAGTAACCAATCAGGAACTGAACGAGATTGTGGATCGTTCGCGCGAAATAGAAGGATGTTTAGGGGCCCGCATGACCGGCGCCGGTTTTGGCGGTTGCGCGGTGGCGCTCGTGCAGTCCGAACGAGCCGCTGACTTTGTTGCGTCCGTGACAGCGGCCTATCATGACGCCACCGGGCTGCTCCCTTCCGCCTATGTTTGCCAAGCATCCGACGGCGCAAGTGTCGTCGCACGTTAAGGAGGAGGCATCTGTGGAACGGAATGCGTTTGGCGAGAATTTCCGCGGCGAGCCGGTAGTTCGTTACACCCTCTCAAATAACAACGGGCTCAGCCTGTCCGTCATGAATCACGGGGCCACCCTGCTTTCGCTGCTTTTCCCGGGAACAGATGGCGCGCCCACAGATATCATCCTCGGGCACGACACGGCCGCGCAATACGATGCCGATTCGGCCTTTTTCGGTTCGGTCGTCGGCCGCTATGCCAACCGCATTCGTAACGCGCGCTTCACGCTGGACGAGCAGACCTACCGCTTGGCCGCCAATCACGGTGCGCACACGCTGCATGGCGGGTTTGATGGCCTGGACAGTCTCCTGTGGCAGGAGGGCCCAGGTACCGGGGCGGGCCAACTGGAATTACAGTGCAGCAGTCCGGATGGTGATCAGGGCTTTCCCGGTCAACTGGATGTGTCGGTGATTTACCGGCTCACCGACGAGAACGAGCTGCAAATCGAATACCGCGCACAGACCTCGCGCCCCACACCCGTCAACCTAACGCATCATGCCTATTTCAACCTGCGTGGGCACGATGCCGGCGATTGCCTCGACCACCTGCTGACCATTGCGGCTGACGAGTTCCTGTCTGTCGATGACCAACTGATCCCGACCGGCGAACGGCGGGCCGTGGACGGCACCCCCTTCGATTTTCGCCGCGCGCGGCGAATCGGCGACGGCATCGAATCACCAGACGCGCAGATTGGACTTGCAGGGGGCTATGATCATACGTTCTGTCTACGCCCTGCACCCGCTAATGCGCTCCGCGAAGTGGCCCGCGTGCGGGAACCGCAGAGCGGACGACAAATGATCGTGTCCACCACCGAGCCCGGCGTCCAGCTTTACACCGGCAATCAGCTACAAGACCGATTAATCGGGAAAGGCGAACAGCCCTATCGCCCCTATAGCGGGTTCTGCCTTGAAACGCAGCACTTTCCTGACAGCCCCAATCAAGCGGGCTTTCCCAATACAATTCTTCGACCCGGAGAAACCTTTGAGAGCATGACGTCTTATCGAATCGAAATTCCCGCCCGAGCGTCAAAGACAACGTGATGTGTGAAAACAACAACCATGCCTCAGACCAAGGCTACGCTCGGCATCTTTTCCTCGTCTGGCAAACACTGCTCATCTTTTTTCTCGCTGCCAGTACCATTTTGTCCGCGTTAGCTACGGAAACGGGAGATAATCTAGAGGTGACGGAACAGATGCAGGTTGACGCTTCGGGACCGGCGAAACTCCTACGCGAGTCCGATACAGGAGTCGTGCTGGTGCTGGAGGAGGAAAGTGGCAGCACGATGGTGACGTTTGATCTACAGGCGGAGCCACTGGATTTAGCAGACTTCGTGTACCTGAGCGTCCGGCTGGACAATCATTCCGACGCGACACTAGACGTGCGGATATCCGGCGAAGGCGAACAAGCGGGTAAATGGCCGGTGCGCCTGAATGGCCGGTTCATTCTCCGCTCTGGTGAACAAGATGCACTATTGAATGTGCTGGTGACCCGGCCTGCCCTCCCACGTGATCATCCGCTCGTTAAGACGTTCGGCAACTTATACGGCTTGCCGGGTGGGCATCATCGCCATTGGGATTATGTTAAGAACGACTTGTTCACCCGCGTCCGTGTAAAGGTCGAGTGGGCGAACGCTTCACGGGAACAACGCATCCATATCAGCCGTCCTTTCGGAACGGGGGCGTACACATCGGATCCGGCCATACTCGACGGATTCGACTTCCCGGTCGTCGATACGTTCGGCCAATTGCGTTGGCAAAACTGGGAAGGCAAGGTTGCCAGCGAGGAAGAGCTCCGCGTCGATGCCGAGAAGGATTTGGCACGAGCGGCGAAATTCACCGATTTCGGACCGCAGCGCAGCCGGTTCGGTGGATACAAGGGCGCTGCCCGCCATGACGCGTCTGGATTCTTTCGCGTAGAAAAAATTGATGGGCGCTGGTGGTTCATCGATCCAGGAGGCCATCTCTTTTGGTCAATTGGGGCCAACACAATGGCTGGCGGCATAGTCACGGAGGTCTCGGGACGTGAGTCCTTGTTTCCGGAAGGCCTGAGTGGGCAAGTCAATTTTCATCATCAGAATCTGATCCGCAAATATGGCGAAACGGATTGGGTATCCCAACACGTTGATGTCACAGTCGGACGGATGAAGGAATGGGGACTGAACACCGTCGGGGCCTGGGCAAGAAGAGCGCTATTTGAGACGGGCCAAGTCCCCTTCACCATTCAACTGCATCCTTTTACTACCTGGGTTGGCCCCATTCGCGGCATGGTCGATCCCTTCGACCCGCACTTTAAGGAATCGCTCGAGCAGCAGCTATCCCGCTTTGCCGAAACCCATGCCGAAAACCCGTGGCTGGTGGGAATATTTATTCACAATGAACTGCCATGGAATAACGGCATCGCACTCGGCGAAGCCATCATCAACAGCCCGGAAGGGCTGCCTGCCCGCAAAGCCGCGCTGGCGCACCTGCGGGAACGCTATGAATCGATCGCCGACTTGAACGAAGCGTGGGGCACCGGGTTCACGGATTTCGAGGTCATTCAAGCACAGGATTCGTCAAATCCCGAGTACACGGCGGACATCACCGCCATCATGGAGCAATTTGCTGAGGCGTACTTCCGGATCAGTCGCCATGCGATGAGGCAGCATTTTCCGAATCACCTCTATTTAGGCTGCCGGTTCCACACGCGGAACCCGATCATTACGCGGATCGCTTCCCGCTATATGGATGTCATTAGCGTGAATTACTATGAATACGGATTATCCGAATTCCGGCTGGAGACAGAAGTTAGCCGACCGATTCTGATCGGCGAGTTCCATTTCGGCGTTCCAGACTTTGGTCATTGGGGACAAGGCCTGCGCATGGCCGCCGATGCCCGCAATCAGGCCGACCTCATGCGCACCTATTTCCACGAGGCGCTCCGGCATCCGGACATGGTGGGCGCGCATTGGTTCGCATGGGCCGACCAGCCGGTCACCGGTCGCTATGACGGGGAAAACTTTGGCATTGGGCTCGTCTCCATCTCGGATCGCCCCCACCAACTCCGTGTCCAGACGCTCCGCGAGATCTCGGAGAAGGCCTACCAAATTCGTCGCTCCGGAGTGGACCAACCGACATCACCACCCGAGTCTACGTTGCCCTGACGTCGTGAGATCAAGGCACAGGATGAGGTGTCGCTTGCCACAGGCAGAAACTAGAACCCACGATAATGGCGAGCGAGACGATGACGGCCACTGCTCTATAGGGTTGCGGTATCTATCTCATGATGCTGACGCGGCACCCTGGGCCTACATGAACGCAAGAGCATGTTGGTGAAGCAATCGCCTTACGGCGACCCTACAAGAATGATGACGGCAAACCTAGTGATTAGCTGTGCTCAAGACTCTGAAGTCAGCGCCATTTGCGGGTAGATGGTTTGGATGAAGGCATCTATTTCATCCGCGTACGGGCCCTGACGAGCGCCGGAAACCGATATGTAGGCCCAGCGATGCGCCGTGTTGTGAATGATGCGATCGTAGCCCATCCAGAACATACGGGCGTAGTGCGAGTGCGTTTCGCGGCCCTGCCCCACAAACCAGTAGGCGTAATAGAACGGGTGCTCGTTCTGTTGACCGTCCGGACCACGCCAGCGCCGCAGCATGTCGAGCACCTGCACGCGCAAATCGTCGCGACCATCCAGCGGCACGTCGTGCGACCATTCCCGCTCAATCTCTTGTCCCTGCCCGACCAAACACAACTGCGGCCGGTGAATACTGGACCGGTCCGCGCCACTGAGCACGATCGACGCCACCACAGTGGCGCCCGACGGGTGCTGATACGACTTCTTCAAGATGACCGTGTCGCCCGGCAAGACCCGCCGCTCATCAACGCTCATCATATAGAGCTCCGCACCGCAATCGGGACACGTATCACGATCTTCCAGGTCCTCGGCAAAGAAGGTGCGTTGATGCTCGGGATTCTGGCAATAGCGAATCTCGCGACCGACCCATTCACCCACCTCGTCCGGGAGGTAGACTTGGATACCTGCTTCGTTCGTCATGTTGACGTCCACCGTGAACGCCAACACCAACGACGTTAAGGCCATCAAGCCGATGACGATGAAATAGGGCTTAAATTGGCGTGCTTCCATTGCTGCCATACCTCTCTGTAATTCACATTCAGGGCGGAACCGATCGCCACCATACAACCGATGGCGACACCAAATACAACATAGCCGGAATAATCATGGTAAAGCGTCAAGGCCAATTGCTCGCCGAAGGCCTGCGCGACCAGACCGATGGTGGCGATTCGGGCCATATTGCCGATGATCGCCAACGGGATCGCGCACAGAAACAAAATCCACTTCTTGATGAACGTTTTCTGTGTCAGATAGGCGTAGACCGCCGTCAACGCCGTCATCGCGAGCAAAGAGCGAATGCCACTGCAAGGATCAGCGACGTCGAAATTGAAGCCTCCGGCCGCAGTCGAATAGATGGCGGAACCGGATCGTTCCGCCTCGATGCCCAAGCCATTGAGAATGCTGGTCGACGCCGAAGCCGCGAAAATGCGTAAGGGGAAGGAAATCTGATCCAGAAAATTGAGTGGAATGCAAAAGATCAGATAGGCACAGGGGAAGATCAGCAGCTTAGCCACTTGCCAGCCGTAGAAATACAGGGGAACGGCCCACGTCATCAGGATCAGCGCAAACAAGGAGAGGCGGGTCTGTTGCGCCTTGGCGCCAAACCAGTGCAGCATCAAGGCAAAGACAATCAGCGCCAAGCCTGTTTGGCAAACGGTGCGGGGTGCTGCCGCCAACTCATTGCGCTTCAACCACAATACGCCCAATGACACAAAAGGGATCAGATAGCCATGCGAATAATCCGCCCCGCCATGCAGGTTGGCCTCGGAATTCCAGTAGGTAATCATCCAGGAAAAGGCCGATTGGGAATAGACCTGAACTTGTGTCGTGTTGCCCTGAATATGAAACAGCACATAGACCATGCCCGCCATCAGGGCAAAAAGCCCGATTTGCATCATCTCGGCTTGCGACAGCGCCGCCAGGCGCCAACGCTCGCTCCAAATGGCTAGAGAATTACTGGAAGCCGTTGTTTGCATACTTAGTGCCATAAGTATATGCCTACCCCAAGGGGTGTCAATTCAGGCCCGGACATTTTTTGCGCAACCTAAAGCAGTTTTTGCAGGAGAGCGGGCAAGTCTGCCATGTCGGGGATATGAAATTCCGCTGCGGTGGCCTCGCTGTCGGTCGATACCCGGACGGCGCGACAGCCCGCCCGGTGCCCAGCCTCCACATCCGATTCGTTGTCGCCCACCATCCAAGAACGCGCCAAATCCAACCGATGATCGCGCGCCGCCCGTAACAACATGCCCGGGTTAGGCTTGCGGTCGGGATGCGCGTTGTCCGTAGCGGAACAATAATAGATATCATCCAGCACAAGCCCCTGCGCTGCAACCGCTTGACGCACCAGCGCGTGAATTTCTGCGAGCGTTTTTTCCTTCATCAGACCACGCCCAACGCCGCGCTGATTGGTGATGATGACCGCCGCGTAACCCCGTTCGTTCGTCACACGCAGCGCGTCCAGCCAGGCTGAGACCAAGTGAAAGTCCTCGGGCCGTTCCACGTAACCGGGTCCCGGCGAGACATTGACGATGCCATCGCGATCAAAGAAGACACAAGGACGCAGGGGCGGGCCCGATACGGGTTTTTCGCGGTCTAAGCGGGTAGTATCGGCGCTACTCAACCGTCGCCTCCTGTAGCTGGTACTCGACCGGGCCAAATTCGGCGCGCTGGTTAGCCACCAGCAATCCGATCCGGCCATCCCGTGTCGCGCCTTGCCACGTGGACATCTGATATCCTTGCACGTAGGCGCGTGCTTCGCCTTGATTGAAGATGATCTCGATCTCATGCGTGGTGTCGCGCAACAGGAGGGCGCCCCGCTGGACACGATGTCGCAAGCGGTGGTTGTGTCGGTCGCCAAAACTCCAGGCACTGGGCCGACCATGCAGCACAAAGAACTGATACTGGTCCCTGTCTTCACCGGCGAACGCCAAGCCAGCGATTTCGCGATTGGCGTGTGTGTTCGCATCGCCGGGGATCGTCAGTTGCGTCCGGATGCGCTGCACACCTTCGAGCGGTTCGGTCAACCATACGATATCAACATCGTTTGTGCCGGGCGCAAAACGGAGCCGATCGTTCTTGACCGCGACCGATCCGCTGGTCGGTGGCGCGTCGTCCCATACAGCCCTCAACCAAGTGCCGGTGGACACTGGCAGGTCCGGGGCGCGCTGAACTGTTATGCGGACCGGCTTGCTATGCACTTCCATATCATCGACATACACCGCACGCACCTGAACAGACACCGGCCCGGCACCCAGTTCAGCGGCGGACACCTGCAAATCGGCGGCGTCCGTCTCAGCTGTCGCAACGACGCGGCCGTTATGGACTAATGCGAGCCGCTCGGGGTCCCCGCTGGCGGAAGCGGACACGATCAACGTGTCGTGCAGCGAAACCGAATCGCGCGCCGGCGGCTCGACGGTTACCGCGCGCCCCTGATTATTGACGGTGATTCCGCGCCGGTCCGTTGCCATATGCGCGATCGGTCCACGCCCGAACGCCAGCACCCGCAACTCGTGATAGCCATCCGCCAGATCGCGTGTATCGAATGAAAAGGAATTGCTCAACGAGCCCTCCGTCGCGGGCTCGCCGTTGACCACTACACGGTATTCGAGTTGGCCGGCGGGGAACTCGGGGAACACGGCCGCCATAAAGGACGCCTCGGCGCTGAGTGTACCGGATTCCATCGCAATCAGCGTCATGGACAGACGCGGTGCCCACGGGCGGGCCAACGGCTCGCCCACGGGCAATGTTTGCGCGGGACTACGCAAGCTGAGGTAGAAGCTTTCCAGCATCGAATGGCCCCGCGCATAGTGGCCAAAGAAGCGGGCATGCGGGAATTTTGCCCAAATGGAATAAGGTTCGGTGACGGTACCCGCCGAAGCCGTGGCACCGGCCCGTAACCAATCCGTCAGCTTGGTTTGAATGGGCAGGTGAAACTCGGCCGCATGGCTGGTGACGTGCTCCGCCATGCTGCCGGGCAAGTGGTTTCCCGCTTGACTGGCCCGTACATCGGCACCGCCCATCTGCAAGCCGACGATGCCGGGCAGATCACGCGGTGGCCCCTCAATGATCCGCGAACGTACATCGGCCGCCTCCAACTCCGCCTGCGCACCCGCAAATTGCCAGTTGCGCATGCGCGCCCGCACATCTTCCCCTTCGACAAAATAGACCGTGCCGCGCGGTGAGGACCGGTCCGATGCCTGCCCATACTTGAGCGTGCGGATAACGGTATCCACGGTGTTCCCGCGTGACCCGCAAAAGCCCAACAGCATCGCCGGCAGGGGCATCTCCTCCTCGGCCAACACCTCACGCAATCGCAGGAAAGACCCGCCGGCGACGGCGCGTCCGTCCGGGTCGGGCCCGGCATAGAGCGGCGAAATCATCGCCCCCTTATCGATCCAGTCGCGGTCCGGTGGAAACCGATTCCGCATAAAGGTCATGCCGGTAATGGAAACGGGCGGATCGGTGGTGATCCGGACGGGAAAATCAACCGAATAGATCCAGGCCAAGACCCGCTCATCCACGTCGCGGTCCGACAAGATTTCTTGTGCAGGCTCCCAAATGTAGCGGGAAAAATCTGCGTGTGAAAACTGCGCAGCGGGTTCGAGCACGCGCTCCGGCAGATCCAAGTAGACAATGTTGCGTGCTGGGATTTGGCGCAGATGCACGAAATGGTTCGCCACCTCCTTGGAACGGGTCGACTGATTATTGACCAGGAGGACGATCTCGTGCGGCGCGATGGCCGCTCGCACCGTCCCCGCAGCACAGAGGAACATAAGCCCACTGATGAGCATCCTCCAGCGTAGGTGCATCAATAAGCCCCTCGCGAAGTGGCGACCGCCCGCACCGTCCGCACCAAGATCACTATATCCAGCCAGACCGACCAGTTGCGCACGTAGTAGGCGTCCCAGCGCTCCATGCCAGCCGTGCCCGACTCGCTACGCCCCGATACTTGCCAGAGCCCGGTGAGGCCCGGCCGTACGCGATCACGCAGGGCACGGATCTGGGGGGACAACTGTTCGTAATGGTATTCCGGCAGCGGGCGCGGACCGACCAACGACATATCGCCCATCAAGATGTTGAAGAACTGCGGCAACTCATCCATTGAGGTCTTGCGCAGGAAATGGCCCACGCGCGTGATTCGGGGATCGTTACGCAACTTGCAATCCACCGCCCATTCGGCGGCCAAAGCCGGATCTTCGCGAAGTTTCCGCTCCAGAATCTGTTCCGCGTCAGGATGCATCGTGCGGAATTTAAAGGTCTTGAAACGCTCACCGTACGCCCCCACTCGTTCTTGAATAAAGAACGGAGAAGCCCGGTCTTCCAGCCAGATCAACGCCATCAGAAGCAGGAACACCGGCAACCAAAGAGGCGCCGTCAGCACAATCAGGAAGTTATCCGCAACACGCTTGGAAATCCGCGCGATCGGATTCAGTAAATTTACAGCAACCTCGAGGCCGACCAGTCCGACAAAGTCACGAGGCGTCACCCAAAGCGACGGCGCATCGAGTAAGTCCGGGATCAGCACGACCCGTCGATAGATGGATAAAGGCCCCTCGAGTAACTTAATCAAGCGCTCGCGACTCGTCTGGCTGGTGGCAATAATCGCCACGGGAGCGTCGGGTGTATTGTGTCCCATGTCGCCCAGCACCGGCACGCCATTGATGTAGCTGCCGGTGGCGGATTCGTCATCGAAAACGCCAAACGGCACATAGCCAAGCCCCTTCTCGGCCGCCAAGGCATCCAGCACATGCGCGGCCGTTTCGTCGCTGCCATAGATGGCCGTGGGAACTCCCCATAGCCCGCGCCGAATGAGTAGCGATTTCACCCGCACACGCATCAATGGCAGGATGATGAGGCTGATGAGGAAGGCGGTCGTAAGCGTAAAGCGGCTGGCTTCCGCACCCGTTTTGCTCAAGAAGAGCGCAGCCGCCGCGAGCCCGAAAGCAGCAACAATCAGTGTGGTTAATTTTCTGAGGTGCTCGACGGGGCCCATACCCCAGCCGGGCGACAACCGCATAAGAACCACGCCCACCCCCCAAACAGGGATAATCAGCCAGCTCCAAGGAGGGATCAGGCTGTCACCATACAAGAGTTGTCGCAGCGCGCCGCCCAGCAGCATCGACAAGGTCAGCGCCAAAATATCCCCAAAAAATAACCACCCACTATTCATGGCCAGTCGCGGAAGATAACGGGCTGACGGCAGGGAAGCCGCTTCACTTTCCCTAACCGACTCCAGCGGGGCAGCGTTGCTTATCGGCCGACTTGATACTGGACTTTCTACAGAGGACATGCGCATTCAATCTGGCGGCAACCAACTAAACAGGTTGGTTGCCGAGTCGTACTATTCGTAGTAGCAATACCGTAAAGTATAGGAGTGCACCCTGAGTCTGTCGAGCTATTCGCCATTTTCATCCCGCCTAATTGCCCCGCTCGCTCCTTGCGCCTGCGGCGTTTTACTTGCGCTGGCACTCGTGAGCGGATGCGCCGGACCGAGGCCAGCCGCGCCGACGGCCGAACGCGATCCGGACGAGCGAATGGACTATCAGCGAATCAGCCTCCCGGCCACGCCTGTGGTTTTTACAGGTGATTACGCCGTCCCGGAACAGGGGATTCATCAACTGTTCCGCTGGCGGCGAGGCTATCATGAGTGGCACCTAACGGTGCATGACCCGCTCAGCCAACATGCCGGCTTCTTGCTCAAGCGCCCGTTGGTTATTCCGTTTCAGCGTGGCCCCTTGTCATTGTACTTCGAGCTCAGGCCGCCCGAGGCGGCCGAATTCCTTGCCATTGGTCTGCGCGACGACATGGCGGCAGAGCCGGAGGAAATCGATGCGCTCGCAATCGCGCCCTACCGCGTGCAGCCCCGCGACGCGGAGATCGGCGGACACTTCGTGATCCCGCTCGACCATCTGGAACGCCTAGGCACCCTCAATTGGCGAAATATCTGCGGAGCGCAAGTAACCTTGCTGGGAGAATACACCTTGCCAACACCGAATATTGTCATCCGCCTGCTACAGATCGCGCCAACGCAGACCCTCGAGCAGCGCTTCAGGGACTAATTGCCCATCACGTCAAGCTGGATGCAATCGTCACCCAGACTCGTGCACGGGCAGTATTCCAAATGGTAACGGATATTCTCGCGCAGCGCGTCCAGGGCGTTATTCGGGCTGAGCCCCGAACTCTTAATGCCCAGTTCGGCGCACTCGGCGAAAAAGGTGCCCGCCTCATCCGCCTCCATGACCTGTACTTGATACTTCATCTCCGCCTCACGCGATCAGCACGTTCGTCTTTGCCGCACAAATAAAATCATTGGGCGAAATGCCCCCGACCGAATGCGTCGCGTACCGGATGGTACACTCCTTATAGCCAAAACAGATATCGGGATGATGATCCTCGCGGTGCGCGATCCATGCGGCAGCGTTTACGAATGCGGTCGTTTGATAGTAATTCTTAAAAGAAAATGTCCGCTGCAACGCGCCACCCTCCAATTGCCAGCCTTCCAGGTGCTGCAATTCGGCTCGCACTTCGTCGGCTGTCATCGGCGGGGTGCCGGGCTTGCAGGGCTCACATCTTTTTTCGGTCCAGTCGGTCATTCTATCCTCCTTTGATTGGCAATTGCTCTCGCAACGTAAGC
>SLAD01000009.1 GCA_007126995.1 Kiritimatiellia bacterium
GCCTGGGTGCATGGCATCACCACCCGCGCCGCGCGTCAGAAGGGCGTGCCGTTGGCCACCGCACTGGACGCGTTTGTGGCTGATGTGGAGCGCGCGGATGTCTTGATTGCTCATAACATGGCGTTTGATTCCAAGGTCGTAGGCGCCGAGTTGCTCCGCAGTGGCCGTAAAGATATCGTTGCCATGAAGCCGCGTCGCTGCACGATGAAATGGTCGGCGCAATATGTCGGGCTGGCTGGCCCGCGCGGCTTCAAGTGGCCGAACCTGCAAGAGTTGCATAAGAAGCTATTCCGCCGCCGTTTCCGTGGCGCGCACGACGCGCTCACCGATGTTCGCGCTTGTGCCCGTTGCTATTTCGAGTTGAAACGACTCGGTATCATGCCCTGAAACCATCCCGATCATTGGTTAGTGAGGCATGCAGGTTAAAGCAAGCTTACGAATAGCCCCCTGACATCCAATGAATGTAGGCAGCCCACCATTCCGTGCCCCAAATCACCCAAACCACGGCCGCCAAGGCCAAGTAGGGGCCGTAGGGAATCTTGCTCTGCCACTCCTGACGACCGCCGATAATGAACGAGAGGCCGATCAGCGACCCCAATAGTGAAGAAATCATGACCGTGAAAAGCACGCCTTGCCAGGCGGTAAACGCGCCAATCGCGCCCAACAATTTAACGTCGCCAAATCCCATTGCGTCTTTCTTAAACGCCATCTTCCCGAAGATGGCGACCAGCCAAAGAGATCCGCTGCCGGCCAGCACGCCTATGAGGGAAGTGCGTAGGCTGGGCCAGATTTCTGTCTGACCATGTAGGGAGGGAAAGGCCGCGCTCAACGCGACCCCGATCAGAATGCCCCCGATACTGACGCGGTCGGGAATGATCATATGATCGAGGTCTACGAACGTTGCCAGAATCAAACCGCTAATCACCAACCAGAAAATAGGCGTTTCGACGGTCCAACCATAGACCAGCCAGACCCCCAGAAACAGTACTGCCGTGAGCGTCTCGACTACGGCATAGCGGATCGAAAAGGGCGTCTTGCAGTGGCGGCATTTGCCGCCCAGCAGGAAGTAGCTCAGAATGGGGATGTTGTCATAGCCTGCGATCATCTTACGGCAGTGCGGGCAATGGGAACGGGGGGATATGACCGACTTTTCTTCAGGAATGCGATAGATGCAGACATTCAGAAAGCTGCCGACACAGGAACCCAACAGGAATACGAAGATCGAAATCAGCAGGTGCAGGCTGGGATCGATTTCGATCATGAGCCATAGACCGCTTGTTCCAAGGCTCGGCGCATCGCAGCCGTATCAGCGTCCTGCCCTGACCAAATGTTGTAGGCGGCCGCTCCTTGATGAAGCAGCATGCCTAACCCATTGGCGATCTGTGCGTCCGCTTCCCGGGCGGCGGCGAGGAATGGGGTCTCGGGATACATGTAGATCAGGTCGAAGGCCTTTTGCCCTGCATGGAACGCCTCGGGTGCCAGCGGGGATGGATCATCCGGCTTCATGCCGATCGGCGTGGATTGAACAATGAGGTCGGCGGATTGTGCGGCGCTAACCGTTGCCGGTCCACGAACGACTTGCACCGTGCAGTCCGGATAGCGTTCGCGAATTTCCGCTGCCACTCGCCCGGCTCGCTCCTCATCGATATCGGTTAGCACAATGCCACTTGCTCCAGCCCCGGCGCAGACGAGTGCTACGGCGCGGCCGGCCCCGCCTGTGCCGAGTACAAACACCGACTCTTGCTCGATGCAAGGGCCAAAGGCCTCTTGCAGCGCGGTCAGGAAGCCGATGCCATCGGTGTTGTAGCCCTTCAACCCATTCTCGCCAAAGGCCACCGTGTTCACGGCGCCCAACAACTGTGCCGACGCATCGAGCTGGGGCAACTGGGCAAAGGCCACCTCCTTGAGCGGGACGGTGAGATTCACGCCACCGAATCCCATTTGTTGCATTGCCGGCAGGACCGTCATGAGATTTTCCGGCGCGACGTCGAACGCCAAATAGATAGCATCCAGTCCTAAGGCTTCGAAGGACGCATTGTGCATGACGGGCGACAGCGTGTGCCCGATCGGATGACCGAGTACAGCGTACGGCGTTGTATGTCCACTTAAAGCCATAGCACTAGGGCTGGGGTGTTTTTACCCGTTTAGACTTCTTTTTCGTTTTCTTCGGCGTTTCATCCCCGGCTTGCTGATCGACGATATGCCGATTCACACAATTCAAGTAAGCACGTGCCGCCGCCTCAACGATATCGGTGCTCGAAGCCTTGCCATTGATGATCTTGTCACCAAAGGTGACGCGCAAACTGACTTCGCCCAAGGCATCTTTGCCTTTGGTGATGGCCTGCAGGCTGAAATCCTCTAAACGCCCTTGCAACTCGCAAATGCGGTCGATGGTCTTCAACGCCGCATCCACGGGGCCATCGCCGCACGCCGCGTCCTGCATCACCTCATCATTCCGCTTCAACCGCACAGTGGCCGTCGGCACGGTATCCGATCCGGTGGAAACATGCAGATAGTCCAGCGTGTAGACCGGCGGCGGTTCCGTCATTTGCTGCTGCACAATGGCAACCAGATCATCGTCATAGATGCTCTTCTTCTTGTCCGCCAGCTCAATGAACGCCTCGAACGCCTGGGCCATTTCGGCATCGCTCAGGCGAAAACCGAGCTTATGCAAATGATTGGCAAAAGCGTGCCGCCCGGAATGCTTGCCCAAGACCAGTTCGGTGCCGGAAATGCCGACATCTTCCGGCTTCATGATCTCGTACGTGCTACGTTCCTTCAACGTGCCGTCCTGATGGATGCCTGATTCGTGGGCAAAGGCATTTGCGCCCACGATCGCCTTGTTACGCTGTACCAACATCCCAGTCAGTTGGCTGACCAGGCGGCTGGCCCGGAAAATCTCCTGTGTCTTGATGCCGGTGGTCAGGTTATAGAAGTCCTTGCGCGTGCGCATGGCCATCACGGCCTCTTCCAGCGAACAGTTGCCTGCCCGCTCGCCCAGACCATTCAGCGTACATTCGATCCCGCGGGCGCCATTCTTCACGGCGGCCAACGAATTCGCCACGGCCAGTCCCAAATCATTATGACAGTGAACATGTACGGTAACCTGATCGATCCCGGCGACATGCTCATGCAAATAGCCGATCAAGGCACCGAACTGTTCCGGCACGGCATAGCCCACCGTGTCTGGGATGTTGACCGTCGTGGCTCCCGCATCGATCACTGCGCGACAAACGTCGGCCAGGAATTCGGGCTCGGTACGCGACGCATCCTCCGGACTGAACTGCACATCCGACACATAGCGCTTGGCCATCTCCACGCCAGCCACCGCTTGTTTGATAATCTCTTCCTTCGCCTTGCGCAATTTGTATTGCCGATGGATGGCCGAGGTGGCCAGAAAGACATGAATCCGTCCGCGTTCGCCCGCCGGCGCCACGGCTTCGGCGGCGCGCACGATGTCTTTTTCCAGACAGCGCGCCAGCCCGGCAATAATGGGTCCTTTGATCTGTTCGGCAACCGCATGCACCGCTTCAAAATCGCCCGGGGAGGCGACGGGGAAGCCGGCTTCGATAATATCGACCTTAAGGCGTGCCAGTTGCCGCGCTACTTCCAGTTTCTCGCGCATACCCATGCTGGCGCCGGGACATTGTTCCCCGTCGCGCAACGTGGTGTCGAAGATCACCACTCGATTTTTCGCCTTTTTCGTCATAACCTAACTCCTTGCGGTTCGGAGTGGTTACCACAGGGCAGGGGCAAAATCAAATCTTGAATCGGGGCCTCATCTGAATACTTAGCGAAGCCTTCTGAACCTCAATTCACCGGCACGGTCAAGGTGCGATAGAAAATCGTATCGGTCGAGTTGGTCAAAACGAACTCCATCGGCGTTCCGGTGCCTTGCTGATTGATGCCGAGCGGGGTCCAACTGTTTTCCGTCAGGTTGGTTGCGAACTCGATATCATAGCGATAGCTCGATTGCGTTACCGGGAAACGAATACGGGTGACGTTCGGATCATCCATCTGCGTGGCCTGAAAGTGCGGGCC
>SLAD01000422.1 GCA_007126995.1 Kiritimatiellia bacterium
GGCGCGCGCACGGTTTCCCGAAAGGTCTCCAGAAATGAAGTCTTTGCGGCCAGCGCCAACGCCATCATGGGATGGCCCCGCCCCTCTTCCAACACGTCGATGGTGGACACATGACAGCGGAACCGCGTATCCACACCGCTTTGCACCAGGAAGTTGGCATAATCGAATGTGCCCGGATTCAGTGGCGGATTGATCGGCCGATACCAAGCCGACACTTCCAATTCCCAGCCATACGCAGCGGGCGCCGACAACCGATTAAAATATTCATGCGTTTCCGGGGTGTTCGTTGGACGCGCATACGCCCGCACCAGTACGCGACCGCGGGTGACCGGAATCCATTCTCCGTCTTCATCGTCACCGACACGCAGTTCGTGCACCCGCACGTACAGGTCCAACTCACCGACTCCGCGCACTTCCGGTTCCGCCACAATCGCGCCCCTGACGTGCAACCGCGAGCCAGGCTCGATATCGGCCAGCACCTGTCGCAGCGAACCCTCCGCCGCCGGGCCGATCACATCCATTGTCCGATAATAGCCAAGTGGGAACGCACAGACCAAAGCCGCGACAGCAACCGCCACTTTAGGCCAAGGCTCCCAGCGCCGTTCCGCAATGAGGCCGCCGGCCGTGAAGCCTGCACCGATCGCCACCAAGACCATCAGAATCCACATCGGCACTTCCAGCCCCTGTGCCGCACCCACGATCCCAAGGATCACACCCAATGCCAGACCCGCTATGCGCCATGCCATCATAACATTCGCTCCAAATCATCCACGCGCAGGTCATCGCCAGGGGCCGCGTCGGCATCCGTCTCGGTATCAATGTGCGGGAAGAAATCCGCATTGCTCGTCCGCACGTAATCCGGACGATAACTGGGAAACAACAAGACCATACCGAGCCCCAATACCAAGGCCGCACTCAGTATGATTAGCAGGCGCTTATTGCCCCGATTCCACAATGAAGGCGGCGCTACGGATACGTTCTTCACCGACGCGACTTCATGCCCTTCCGCCGTCAGGCGCGCAGCAAGATAACGGTTGTAATGGCCGAAACTGGATGCTCTGACCCGCCCCAACAGCCGTTTGGGGTAATGAGGGTTCGCTTCCGGGCGACAAACCGCTGCACCGGCGTGACCGCCATCGCTTGGTCCCCCGATTGCGGGCATTAGGCTACCTAGATTCAAGGTGGTGTCCGCCTGGTCCAAGCGCCGGGCCACCATCAATGATGAGCCCCACGAGTAGAAGACGTATTGAGCTTCCGGGAAATTGGCGGCAAAAAACTCGATCGCTTTCCCGGTGGGCAGCTTCGGTTTGCCGGGATCGGCATGGGCCGCCAAGGCACTGACGATACAGGTCTTGCCATCGGCCAGCGTCAGCTCATAGGCATTCTCGCGCAGCTTCTCCGCGGTCTCATCAATGTCCTCTTTCCATGCGGCCGGCAAACCGGCCCAGCCGCGCTTCTCGAGCAACTCCATGGCATTGTCCTCAGCCATGGCATCGAGCAGAATCTGTCCTAATTCTACCTTGCACACGCCGCCTTTGATCAAATCGGTCAGCAGAATGCCCAAGTCGGTGCGGTCCCGCACAAAATCCTCGCCGTGGGTCGCGACCCGCAGTCGCCGCGCGGCCTCGCAGTCGTCTTCACTGTTCTCGATCAAGTTTTCGTAAATCATCTCGGCGGCGCTGCGCAATTCCTCGTCCGCCTGTTCGGTTCCCTGCTCCGGCCCGCCTAAGTCCAGAAACTGCAGCTTGCCGTCATCGATCAGTTTTTGCATCGCCTGCTGGCGATCGCGCGTCCACGGGTGATGATCCTCGAACCGAATCGCGTGCACATCGCGCTCGTGCAGATATTCGATGTTCGCTTCCATTTCCGGGAATGCGCCAATCGGCAAATCGGCGATATAGAGATCGGCGGGCGCGAGGCTGGCAAAGTCCTCCATCGATTCGTGATAGTTCAGGAAGACGAAACGGTATTCGTGGCCATATCGAAAGGGCTTGTCGGCCCGCTTGGCTTCGCCTTGAAAGTGGTGGGCGTACATCACGGCGCTGGCGACGGTATCCAAGTCACCACCCGTTTCATGCATTTCGCGCAGATTTTCCAACAACGGCACCACGCTATCGATGCCGGCCTGCTTCGATAGGGCCTCCAGTTTTTCGCGCACCCATGCTTCCGTACGCGCATCTTCTGTTTGGGCGGCCTCATCTTGCAATTCGCGCAACACTGCCAGCACCGGCTCCAATTCCTTCTCCGCCTCGGCCTTCAACTGCGCGGCGCGGCGCCAGCGCGTATCCGGCCCCACCGTGATCCCGAAACTGGGGAAATCCCGACGCAAGCGGTCCTCGGAAAAGCGGCTATAATTGTCGGCGTCGGCGGCAATGTCTGGCGGCGCGGGCGGCGCTTGCATGAAGCAGCCGATAATCAGCTTGCGCAGCGCCGTGATATACCGGTCATCGGCCGGCTCATTCAGAATATGACGCTGCAAGGACGATCCGCGCCGCGGCACCAGGTACAATCCCTCGTGCCAATACGCGTCCACCTTCAGTAAATCCGTCACACGGGCCGCCGCCTCCAGATAGGAGCCGCCCCACCCGTGAATGATCAACAATTTCATCCGCGGCGCTGCCGCCATAACACACACCTCATTACACACACAGCTTCGGTCCGAAAAGGGAAAGGATAAGCAGACCGATGCAATATGGCAACCGGAATCAAAACACCGGAATCAAAACGCATACTTTGGACTTCCGCCCAAATGCCGTCGTCTCGAGCCTTGCTGGATCTTTTGGGGGCTGATACAACGGCACTCGTTCAGAGGAGCCGATGGATGTGAACGGAAAAGTAGATAGCCTCATTCCTAAGCACGGACGGAATCAAGGAGCGGCTCATTCTCCGTCCGTGCCCGTCCGTGTTGGTCCGTGTTCTCCCCAAGATTTCCCCGCAGTCTGCGCCGCCAACGGCGCACTTTCCTTGTTGAATCTCTGTATTTATCTCGTGAACCGCCAAATGGAAGCCCAAGCCGCAGCTTTCGAAGTGGAAGGCGGCTTCACGGAACGGCTCTATCGTCGTCGCACACAGCGACGCAATCAAGGGACCATGTGAGCACGCACCGCCCCCATAGCAATCTGCCAAATCTCGACCGCACCCGAGCGGATCGGCCGACAATCTTGGCAAACGGATTGACCAAGCGCTTTCGCCACGTAGTGGCAGTTGATCGCTTGAATCTTCGCATCATGAGCGGGGACATCCTCGCGTTGCTGGGCGCGAACGGGTCGGGCAAATCCACCACCTTTCGCCTCTTACTCAACATCTATCAACCCAGCGACGGCCAAGCCCACGTATTGGGCACACGCACAACGGAATTAGACGGACTCGACTTCGACCAGATCGGGTTCATCTCCGAAGGACAAAAGTTGCCGCGCTGGATGGAGGTGGGACAATGGCTGAACTTTTGCCGCGGGCTGTATACGGCATGGGACGACGCATTGTGCGATTCATTGATGAATGATTTCGGCATCAACCGGAAGCAACGCATCAAGCATCTATCCCGCGGACAGTGCATGAAGGTGTGCCTGGCGAGCATTTTGCCCGCCCGCCCCAAGCTGCTTTTGCTGGATGAGCCGTTCAGCGGCCTGGACGTGGAAACGCGCGCCCGCCTCAGCCAGCTACTCAAAGAGTTGGCTCGCGCGTCGGACCTGGCCATCATCCTGGCCACACATGACGTGGAGGAAGTGGAGCCGATCGCGAATCGGCTAGGCATTCTGGATCGCGGCAAACTGCGCGTCAACGAGCCGATCACCGACTATATCCAGCGGCATCGAATGCTGACGGTCCTAAAGGAATCGTTTGCCGCCCTACCCGAGGCCACACAGCGTCGCTTCGTCCCCTTGCGATCCGAGGTCCCCTACGGCACCTACTATACAGAAACGTTTACGGCCGAATTGGCGGGACAGGTCACAGCCGCGATGCCGCAGGGAGAGTCGCCGGAATTCGTTCGCATGAACCTACGCCAAATCCTCAGCGCACATGCGGGAGTGCCGTCATGA
>SLAD01000013.1 GCA_007126995.1 Kiritimatiellia bacterium
CAGGAACAATGATCGAAGCCGGGGGTCGGCCGAATCATCGTCGCGGAATAACACACGGAATTCCTCCACGCTCACGGCCCGATCACGCGCCCGCGCCGCGTCCAGATTACGTTGCAGATCGCGCACCCAGAGACTTTGCATACCGACGCGCGGATTGGCGAGGAAGCGCTCGATGCGGCTGCGGAATTCCTCCAGATCAATGTCGCCGGTCATCAGCAGTTTGAGCGCGCCGGTATAAATGTTCTGCAAGCCGCCACCGGCATAATTGAGCAGGACGGAGACGTTGCCCGGGATGCCCTCCGGTTGCGGCATGAAGGGGCGCATGAAATCTGTGGGTTCGGCGCCAACGATGGCCGGCAGCCAGTTGGCTCGACGCGAGAACTCCTGGTTAATGCGCTGCGAGGACATGAACTTGAGATAATCCAAGGCCCAACGGAAATGTGGCGTTTGTTGATTGATACCCAAGGGAACACCAGTGGTGAACGACGCTTCGGTCCGGTTCATCGGCAGATATTCCTGCCAGCGCTCCCCTTCCACCGCCATCGGCGGGCGGGTCACCACGATCTCGAAGCGGTCCTCTTCGCGATCACGACCAGCGGCGCCGAGGAAAATGCCGGACGCATCCCATGCCCCGGAAGAAATGACGGCTGCGTTGCCGAGAATGAAACGGCGCTGGGCTTGTTCCCGGTCCAGCCCCAAAAACCCGCGCGGGAAATAGCTGCTGATCAACTGGGAAAAGTCCAGAAACGCCCGGTAGGGCGGGCTATCGAACGACCAGCGACCGGCCTCCCAAGCGGCCAGTGATTGCATTTGACGCAGTCCATCGCCCGGCACCAATTCGACTTCCTCCGTGAAATGAGAAAGAAAGATCGGTTTGTACATGAATGCGAGGTTGCTGGGATCATAGTTGCTGCCTGAGATGGGAACAAGATACGGGAGGTTCCGCGCCCGCGCATAGGCTTGCACCGCTTCGCAGTAGAGAATCAATTGGCCCAGCGTTTCGGGCGGCTCTGCATTCGCCAACCAATCGCGCAAAGCCGGCGTATCGGGCAGATAACCCGCCTGCCCCTCATCCACGTCGCGTACCCAGACGGCCTGAACCCAATCCGGTTGGAGATCCCGTTCGACGGCCTCCAGCGCAAAGGCCTTGATGTCCTCTAAATAGCGCTGGTTATAGAAAAGGCGCAACGAGCCAAAGTTGCTGATGGGGATCGAGTAATAGTCGTTCAACGTCCAGTCGAAACCGCCCAGCATGCCGTCAATGAACGTGTCCCGCCAGGACGCCGTCTCGAGAAATTCGGCCAAGGCTTCGGGCAGATCGGGAGACCGGTACTCGGGCGCATTGTAGGGATTGGGCTCGCCAATATACTCGCTCAACGGGGTGTAGAAACGCGCCACATTGTTCCCTTGAATCAGACGGGTCTTGCCCAACGTAGCGATATCCGGGGCGGTGCCGCTGATCAGGTGCACGTTCATGAACTGGTTGTACACGCGCTCGGTGATGGCGAGTTGCTCCACGCGCACATTCGCGGCGCGAACATGCGGCAGGGCGTTGTACTCGTCCATCGCCCATTGCATCGCTTCGCGGAATCCGGGTTCAAGCTGCCAGTGCGTTACGCGGATGACTCGCTCGGAATCGTCGCGATCCAGCGCCGTTCGCCGGATTTGAATTTGCAGCGTGGCAAAGCGAATAGCGCTCACCACGTAAGCGACCAACAAAATGCCGATGGCGATGACATTGTTCCACTTCATGCGATTACAAAATCTCCAATGGATTCGGAGGCGGCGGGATATCAACGGGCTCATCCATGGTCGCTGCAATGCGGGTCATGTGTTGATGCGCCCACGTGCCGAAAATGCTGCGCGGATGATCCACGATGAGGACCCGGTACCAGCGCAGCGCCTCCTCCTTGCGCTCCAATTCCTCCGCGAACTGTCCCATGCGCCACAAATAGGCGTCCGAACGCGGCACATTGGCAAAGCCCAGCCGATAGGCCTCCGCATAGGCGTCCAGCGCAGCCGCCCGGTCCTGCAGAAAATGGATGTACATGTCGCCCAGATATTGCCAGCCCACCGAAGCCCACGGGCTGTCCGGGTTGAGTTCCAACTGATGCTGAATCAGTGCAACGCCTGCCTGCGCGCCCTCTTCTGTCAGCGTATACGCTTGCAGATTGGCCAAACGCAGCGCCGCTTGCATGGCCACGTCCTGCCCGGCACGCCGCTCCAGAATATCCATGTAGATGGCTTTGGCGGTTTCATAATCCGGCACATCGCCGGGAAAATCGATAATCTCCGCCAAGCGCGCCAAGTTCATGCGAGCCGCCACCCCAACGGTCGTGTAGCCCTCCTCCTCGGCGATTAACGTGAACAGCGATTCCGCCAATTCGATCCACTCCGCGCGCGGCGGACTGGCGTGCCAAGCGGAGACGGCTAGCGCATAAGTGATCTCCAGCCATTGAGGATCGTCCATCGGCCAGTCCGGTTGCACCTGCATCAGCTTGTTCATGCCCGTGGTGAAATCGAAAAAGTCCACCGCCTCCAGCCCTCTACGGGCGAGGGTCTGATCGTCCGGCGCTTCGGCGCAACCACTGAGCGTAACCAGCCACACGAGCAGCAGCCCATAGGCCAAACCGCTTCGACAACACCATCTATGACACGCGAGGATCATGAACATCGGAGTATATGCGCTAGAGCAGTCATGGCGACAGGTTTTCGAGTTTAAACGTTAACCGATTAATACCTCGCCATTACTTCCGCTATTTGTAACCTACTCTGGCCAAGCAATCATCACCTTTAAAAGAGGAGTTTCGCTGAAATCATCATACACGATTGGGATTGATTATGGCACCAATTCTGTGCGGGCGCTCGTGGTGGATACGCGTTCGGGCGAGGAAGTGGGTTGCGGAGTCTGGGCGTACAAACGGGGCGAGCAGGGCGTGGTACTGGATGGGCGCCAACCGGATTTGGCCCGGCAACATCCGCAGGATTATCTGGATGGTTTACGCGCCGCCGTGCGCGCCGCCCTGAAACAAGCCCGCGCGCACTCGGGGTTTGCGCCGGACCGGGTGATTGGCTTGGGCGTTGACACGACCGGCAGCACGCCGATCCCGGTTGATGGCACTGGCTGCCCGCTAGCCCTGCAACGGAAATGGGCCAACCAGCCCGACGCCATGGCCTGGTTATGGAAAGACCACACCAGTCATGCAGAGGCCGCGGAAATTACGCAGCTTGCGCGGCAGCATAAGCCCGAATATCTCACCAAATGCGGTGGGACCTATTCCTCTGAATGGTTTTGGTCGAAAATCCTGCATTGCCGGCGCGTGGCTCCCCGCGTGTTTGAGGCGGCCGCCAGTTGGGTGGAACTGGCCGATTACATCCCCGCAGTCCTCACCGGCACCACCGCCCTGGATCAACTGAAGCGAGGCGTGTGCGCCGCCGGACACAAGGCCTTCTATCATCCCGATTGGGGCGGCTACCCGGATCCCGCTTTCTTGAGGAAGCTGGACCCGGCACTCGAACGGATTCGCCACACGCTGCCGGACCGGGCGTACACGATTGCCGATGCGGCCGGCACCCTGACCGCGGATTGGTCCAAGCAGCTCGGTCTGCCGGCCGGTATACCGGTGGCGGTGGGTGCGTTCGATGCGCACTTGGGCGCGGTCGGTTCCGGCATCAAGACCGGCACCTTGGTAAAGATCATCGGGACATCGACCTGCGACATCGCCGTGGCCCCGCTGGCCAAGCCACTGCCGGACATACCCGGACTCTGCGGCATCGTTCCGGAATCCGTACTGCCGGACACCTACGGACTTGAGGCCGGGCAATCGGCCGTTGGCGACATCTTCAACTGGTTCGTGCAACAGATACAGCCGGGTGGCCCGAAAGCCGGTTCCCACGAAACCTTGAGCCGCGCGGCAAGCGCGCTCGAACCCGGCCAGAGCGGCTTGCTGGCGCTCGACTGGTGGAACGGCAACCGGACGGTGCTGGTCGATCAACGGCTGACGGGCTTGATCCTGGGCCTGA